>CABUTH010000270.1 GCA_902494465.1 uncultured Collinsella sp. | reverse complement strand
GGGGAACCGGCGGGCGCCTGAGCTTCGATGGCCGCGTGTGCGGGGTCGACGATGCCCGAAATCATGCGCTCGGCCTCATCGACATCCAAGCAGGGGGTACCGCTTACCAGGCCATCGGCCTCGAGGCTATTGAAGATACGCGTGACGCGAGGGCAGTCGACGCCGATGGCACGGAGCTCGTCGGTATGCGCGAAGACCTCGTGTGGCTCGCCCTGCAGCGCAATTTCGCCATGGTTGAGCACGAACACGCGGTTGCAGTACTCCGAGAGCAGAGCGACCTTTTGCTCAACGACGACGATGGTGATTCCAAGTACGCGGTTTGCCTCACGCAGCGTCTCGAAGACCAATGTGGAGCTGGCGGGGTCGAGTGCCGCGGTGGGCTCGTCGAGAACCAAGACGCGCGGACGCATGGCGAGGATGGCGGCGATGGCTACCTTTTGCTTCTGTCCGCCCGAGAGGGTTGCGATCTCGCGGTCGCGCAGGTCGCTGATGCCGACGGTCTCGAGCGTTTCGCTCACGCGCTGCTCGATCAGGTCGTGGGGAACGCCAAAGTTCTCGAGGCCAAAGAGCATCTCGTCCTCGACGACCGAGGCGACCATCTGCGTGTCGATATCCTGCAGCACGCTGCCGACGATCTGTGACACGTCGGTCAGCGAGACCTCGCAGGTGTCATGGCCGTCAACCATGACGGACCCAAAGAACGCGCCGGTGTAGTGGTGGGGCACGGCACCTGACAGGCAGGCGGCAAGCGTGGACTTGCCGGCGCCCGAGGGCCCGATGATGCCGATGAAATCTCCCTTGTTCACGCTGAGCGAGATGTGGCTGAGCGCCTGCTCGGTCTGCGTGCCATAGGAGAACGAGACATCGTCGACGTTGATGATCGTTTCCATGGATACCTTTCATAGTCATTGGGGACGTTCTTTAATGACTAGTCGTTTAAGAACGTCCCCAAAAGCTAGCCGTTTGGGACAGTCTTTACCGATGGGGCACTGTGGGTTAGTTGAGCTTCAGGGCCTTCTGGATGGGCAGATAGAGGGCGCCGACCAGAATGGCGTTAAAGACGGCGGTCATGGCAACGACGGGCAGCATGGCGGCGGCGAGCTCGCCGACCACGCCGAGCATGGCCATCTTGATGACCATGAAGATGACGCCGGAGACAAAGGTGGTCAGGAAGGTTGCAACAATGGCGATGGCGGGCTTGACCTGACCGTTCTTGCCGGCGGCGTTGACGATGCCGGCCATGAGCATGGCGGCGATGCTCTCGGCGGCAAAATCGACGAACGGCGAAGTGGTGGTGATCTGGATCACGGCAGCCGAGATGAGGCCAATGACGAGCGCCTGACCGATGTTGGGGCGAACGACCAGAATGGTGAGGCAGAAGGCCGAGATGATGAACTCGGGGCTGATCATACCGCCCGAAATGCTCGAGACTGCCTTGCCGACGGTGAAGTTGAGGATGAAGCCGGCGGCGAGCAGGATGGCGAGCAGGACGAGTGCACGGACATCGAGTTTGCCGCGGTCGGCGGTCTGGACGGTGCGGGGCT
>CABUTH010000269.1 GCA_902494465.1 uncultured Collinsella sp. | reverse complement strand
CTGTTTTTGATTCCCAACGGCCTTGCTGCCGGTGGCGTTACGGGCCTTGCCACCATTATCCAGGCGGTCGGCGCATCGCGTGGCCTATCGCTTCCCGTTGGTATTCAGACGATCGTGATGAACGCCTTGCTGTTGCTGGTCGTTATGCGCGAAGGTGGCATGTTCTACGTGGTGCAGACCGCGACGGGCTTTGTGCTGCTGGGCTTCTTTACCGATCTGTTCGCCCCGTTTGTAGCACCTCTGGCGGATGCGGACCTGATGCTTCCCGCCATGTGGGGCGGCATTATTACGGGCATCGGTTACGGCATGGTGTTGCGCGCCGGCGCCAACACCGGCGGCTCGGACACGATTGGCCAAATCATCTCGCGTAATACCTCGCTGCCGGTGGGCTCGACCGTCATGGCGATCGATGTTGCCGTGTGTGCGCTGTCGGCTCCGGTCTTTTCAATCGAAAACGCACTATATGCAGGCCTTTCGATGGTCATTAGCGGCTACGTGATCGATGCCGTGGTCGATGGTGGCAACAAACGCCGTATGGTACTCATCATCTCGGACAAGTTCCCTGATATCGCTGCCGATATCATGTATGGCCTGGGTCGTGGTTGTACCAAGTTCAAGGCGACTGGCATGTATTCGGGTGCCGAGAAGCCGGTGATTATGGTCATCGTGAGCCGTCGAGAGCTCAATACCCTCAAGACGATCGTGCGCGAGCGCGATCCTCACGCCATTGTGACGGTCGCTGACGTTACGGAAGCCTTCGGCGAGGGATTCAAGGACATTAGCGCGTAGGGTCGACCACGTTCCATCCAAAAGACGTTCACATTGATAAACCGTTTCATCAGCGGTTCTGCCTGCTAAATTGTTCAAATAATGATAAAAACTCTGGTAAAGCCATCAGTTTCCAGCATAATGAATGACGTACGTGCATTGCGGCTGTGTTGGGATTACCTTCGGTGCCGTGCGCATTTTGTCTAATGAGGATGAAAGGAAGGCACAATGAGCGACGAAGAGCTCAAAAAGGTTGCCAACGAGGTAAGGAAGGGCATCGTCACCGGCGTGCACGCTGCCAAGTCCGGCCATCCGGGCGGTTCGCTCGGCGCTGCCGACATCATGACCTATCTGTACTTTGAGGAAATGAACGTCGACCCGGCCGACCCCCGCAAGGCCGACCGCGACCGCTTCGTGCTTTCCAAGGGTCACTGCGCGCCTGGTCTGTACGCCGTGCTCGCCGAGCGCGGATTCTTCCCCAAGGAGGATCTCGAGACGCTGCGCCACATCGGCAGCCACCTGCAGGGCCATCCCAACATGAACGACACCCCGGGCGTCGACATGTCCACCGGCTCGCTCGGCCAGGGCATCTCCGCCGCCGTGGGCATGGCCGTTGCCGCCAAGCACTGGGGCGACGACTATCGCACCTACGCTCTGCTGGGCGACGGCGAGAGCGAGGAGGGCCAGGTCTGGGAGGCCGCCATGTTTGCCGGCAACCAGCAGCTCGACAACCTCTGCGTGATCGTCGACCATAACGGCCTGCAGATCGACGGTCCTGTCGAGGAGGTCAACGACCCCATGCCGCTCGCCGACAAGTTCCGCGCCTTCAAGTTCCATGTGGTGG
>CABUTH010000268.1 GCA_902494465.1 uncultured Collinsella sp. | reverse complement strand
CGGTCACGTCCACGTTGCCGCCAAAGTAGCGGTTCTTGATGGCCGTGACAGTGCCGGCGAGACCATGCGGCGACTCCACAAAGCGGGCCACCGTGTCGCGTGCGCTGGCGCCCGAGAGGCACAGCAGGTTCTGGTTGCGCTCGGCAATGCCAGCGCGGACGCGGGCCAGACGCTCGGCGTCGGTAGCCAGCACGTCGTCGGTCTCGTCCAGATATGAGCGGATCATGCCGATGCCGTCGTAGTACTGCGGGTAACCGTCGTAAAAGTCTGCCTCGGGAGGATCGATGCCGGCGTCCAGATAGAACTCGTCGCTCATCTGAAAGGTGTGGCGGCCAAAGCGCTCATAGGCGCGGTCCTGGAACGGTCGGATCATGGCAATGGTCTCGCGCGCTAGCTCGGGCTTGTCGCTGTAGGACCAGCTAAAACGGTTCTGATGCTTGGTAAAACCAAGCGGCACAATGCCCAGGCTTGTGATTTGCTCGTGCTCCTCGCAAAAGCGCAGGGTCTTTTCCAGCTCCTCGCCGTCGTTCATGCCGGGGCACAACACGATCTGCGCGTGAATCTCGATGCCGGCGGCCATGATGGCCTCGAGCACATCCATGCCGCGCTGGGCGTTGCGGCCCATCATGCGTCGGCGGACATCGGGGCTCACGGCGTGGACCGACACGTTCATGGGGCTCATGTTGCGTTGGATGACGTTTTGCACGTCCTCGTCGGTGAGGTTCGTAAGCGTGACGAAGTTGCCCTGCAAAAAGCTTAGGCGATAGTCGTCGTCGCGAATATAGAGCGTGGAGCGGCCGCCCTTGGGCAGCATAGTCATAAAGCAGAACACGCAGGCATTCACACAGGTACGCATGCCGTCGAAGATGGGACCATCGAATTCAAGGCCCCAGTCCTCTCCCGGGAAGCGGTCGAGCTCGACGGGGGTGACGCTGTTGTCGCGCGGGTCGAAAACCTCGAGTTCGACGCTGTCGTCGTCGGCCTCCCAGAGCCACACGATCATGTCGGTGAGCTGCTCGCCGTTGACCGTGAGCACGCGCATGCCCGGCTCGATACCCACATCCCATGCGGGCGATTCGGGACGCACGTTTTTAACGAGCGCGCCCACACCCGGCTCGGGGTCGCGGCTGCGCCCGTAATCGGCCACCTCGGCGGCGTATGCGGGTACGGTCTGGTCCATGGTTAGCGGCAAAGCTCCTTGATGCGCTCGACGGCGCGCTCGATGTGTTCTTGCGGGGTGGAGGCTCCGGCGGTGATGCCGATGTGGCGCGCCTCGGCAAACCAAGCGGCCTGGAGCTCGGAAGCTTCCTCGATGTGATACGTGCGCTCGCAGGCGTCTGCGCAAATCTGCGCCAGGCGGCGGGTGTTGCCCGAGTTCTTGCCGCCCACCACGACCATGCAGTCGCAGCGGTTGGCAAGTGTGGCTGCTGCCTGTTGACGCTCACTCGTGGCGGCGCAGATGGTGTTGATCACACGCAGCTCCTGCACGCGCGGGGTGATGGCAGCCACGACCTCGGCGAGGTTCTGCGCGGTCTGGGTGGTCTGCACGACGAGGCCCACCTTGCCCTTGACCGGCAGCGCGTCGGCGTCGGCGGCACAGCTCTCGACCTTCGCATCAATGCCTGCG
>CABUTH010000267.1 GCA_902494465.1 uncultured Collinsella sp. | reverse complement strand
GGGCGCCTAAACAAAAAGCGCCCTTACGACGGCCACCTTCAAAGTCCTACGGTGCCGCCACAAGAGCGCTTACGCTGCCCCCATCCGGAGAAGGGGGCAATATGTCAGGCGTATTGTAACCCGAGTCATCCGCGCGAGTAAAACCACCACAAAGGTGCCTGTCCCCTTTATGGTGGTTTTGGGCCTGAAGCAACGCTAGTGTCGGAGTCCCAGCAGGCCGCGGCCGCGATGACGGGCGTCGGCGTGCACCTGAGCGTGCGGACCGGCGGCCTTCACGGACTCGGGCAGGTGCGAGTACTTCTTCTCGAAGTTCTCCTCGAACATCACGGCCAAGTTGTGCGCCGCCTCGTCGTAGCGCGCGGTGCTCTGCCAGTACTGGCGCGGCACCAGGATGCCGTCGGGCACGCCGTGGCACGTGGTGGGAATGTCGACGTTAAAGATATCGTCATGCACGAATTCGCTGTCCTCGATGGTACCGTCGAGGGCGCGGGCCACCAGGGCGCGCGTGTAGGCAAGCTCGATGCGATGGCCCACGCCGTAGCCGCCGCCAATCCAGCCGGTGTTGACCAGGTACACACGCGTGCGGCCGTCGGCGATGCGCTCACCGAGCATCTTGGCATAGACCATGGGGTCGAGCGGCATAAACGGCTCGCCAAACAGCGAAGAGAACGTGGGCGTGGGCTCGGTGACGCCGACCTCGGTGCCGGGGATCTTGGCCGTAAAGCCCGTCACGAAGTGGTACATGGCGGCATCGGCCGTCAGGCGTGAGATGGGCGGCAACACGCCAAAGGCGTCGCAGGTCAGGAACAGCACGACGCTTGGAGTGGTGCCCATGCCCTTGGTCCACGCGTTGGGAATGTGCTCCACAGGGTATGCCACGCGCGTGTTGTGCGTGATCGAGATGTCGTCGTAGTTGGGCTTGCGGTTCTCGTCGAGCACCACGTTTTCGCAGATCGCGCCAAAGCGGACAGCGTTGAAGATCTCGGGCTCGTGGAAGGCGTCCAGGCCCTCGCATTTGGCGTAGCAGCCACCCTCGATGTTAAAGATGCCCATGTCAGACCAGCCGTGCTCGTCGTCGCCGATCAGCAGGCGCGTGGGATTGGCCGAAAGCGTGGTCTTGCCGGTGCCGGACAGGCCAAAGAACACGGCGGTCTCGTGCGTGACGGGATCCATACTGGCCGAGCAGTGCATGGGCAGCACGTCGTCCTCGACGGGCAGCAGGTAATTCATGACGCTGAAAATGGACTTTTTGATCTCGCCGGAGTAGCCGGTGCCGGCGACCAGAATCACGCGCTCCTGGAAGTTAATGACCACGGCGGCGCTGGAGTTGAGGCCCTTGATGGCGGGATCGCACTGGTAGCCCGGCGCGGCGAGCACACAGAAGTCCGGCTCGCCGGTGCGTGCGATTTCACGGGCAAGCGGGCGGGCGAGCATCTGCTTAATAAAGAGCGCCTGGCTGGCACGCTCGCAGGCGACAAGCAGACGACGCGTATGGTTGCGGTCGGCACCGGCCATACCGCGAGTAACGAACACGTCGCGCTCGTTGAGATAGTCGACGATGCCGGCCTTGATGGCCTCGTAGCTCTCGACAGACAGCGGGCGGTTGACGGCACCCCAGGCAATCTTGTCGTGAACATCGGGGGTGTCAACGATAAAGCGGTCATTAGG
>CABUTH010000266.1 GCA_902494465.1 uncultured Collinsella sp. | reverse complement strand
GGCGAACCCGCCGCCCACGCGTCCGGCCCTGCCGCCGCGCGCGACGAAGTCACGCACCGCCTGCTCGTCGGCGTCGGAGACGGGCCTGCCGGACGGCAGCGAGTCCCACGGGCTACGGGCGCGCTCACGCTTGACGACCATGGCGCTCAGCTCCGAGGCCGACAGCGCTTTGTTCGAAGTCCCCACGCGGGTGAAGTAGCGTCCGTCGGCGGAGTAGGGGGCGTCGGCACCTGAGAAGGCAATTTTGATGTATCGCAGCCCATCATCGGCGTCGAGGCACTCGACCGTCGGGAACACCGCGGGCTCGATCTTGTCGGACACCCACGACGTCACCTGGCGCAGCGTTGCGTCGCTGACATCCTGGCCGATGACATCGCCGTTGTCCTTCACGCCGAAGTAGAGCTCGCCGCGGCCGTGCTTGTTCAGCATGGCGCTGATGGCTTGCAGTGCTTCTTTATGCTCGCCAGTGGACTTCTTGAACTCGACGGTCTCGCTCTCGCTGCCCAGGTTCATCCGCGCTGCCTTTCCCGTTCGTTGCTTGTCTCGTTGGATTATACCGTGGTCACCATGGGCGAAAACGTGGAAGCGCGCTTGCTTGCCTCTACCATGTTCTCATGCGCCTTAATGCCCTTTGTGAAGAATCATCCCATTGGGAAACGGGTCCCTATGGAACGATTTTGGTATCAGGCATAGGGGGGCGCTATCGTGGATGTCGTCACCATTGCCTGCGCCCTCGATCCAGAGATGTAATTACAGAAGTGCGGGGAAAAATCGAAAACCTTCGAGCACAACGCGGTTTTTTTGTATCAAAACCGCAGGTCGCGGAAGCCTAAAACGGGGGTCTGGTCAGCATTCCTTTGGTTTTCCCCGCACTTCCGAATTTGGCCTCTCGCCACATCCCGATTACGTCTTAAAGTGGCGCAAAAAGCCGTGTGCTCTGCTTGATTTTGCTCAGGAATTATGCCTGAGGGGTAGTGGATTCGTCTTTCTCCGCCGTGCAGCGGCACGTGTAGGGCTCTCTGGCTCAGGCGCGAGTCGCTTCCCGTCTGAAAAAGTTCTTAAAACAGCTTTAAAGTTGCCTTTGGCCTACATTGACAGCGTACAATACGCATGTTTACCATGGCAAAAGCTAAATTTGGGGAGGGGGAGCGCACGGTGGAAGTGCTGGTTGTTGGCAATACCGCGTATGTCGATGACGACTTTTGTGCCAAGGCGTTTCCCGGTGACCATGTTCAGGTCGTGGCGGCCAACGAGGCGCGCCGCGACGGGTCGTCGCTCCATGCGTCTTGGAAAGAGCTGCTGCAGCACCTGGACAAGGCTTACGAATTCGACCGTGTGGTCTACCTCTCTACCTATCTCACGCCGCATACCGAGGCCGTTGGCGACATCGAGCTGCTGCGCTCCGTCTTTCGAGCTTGCATGGGTCGCCAGATTCAGCTGCTGTTTGTGACTGGTCCCATGGGAGCGGACGGTGCGGTGGACGTTGCGGGGCAAAACGGCAAGGGCATCATTGCCCGTGCGGCCAACGACCTGTGCCGCTACTATGCGGTCCGCGACGGCATTCAGGCCAAGATCTTGCGCGTGCCGTATCTGTACACCGCCTCGCCCACGCTGGAAGACCCGATTTTGACCCCGCTGTTCGAGGCGTGCTCGCAAGGCTCTGCTGTCATGAGGGCTGGGGCGGACTCACCGC
>CABUTH010000265.1 GCA_902494465.1 uncultured Collinsella sp. | reverse complement strand
GAGCGCCCGCCATGCGCTCGATTTTGGCAAGACGGGGGAGCGTACCCTGCGCGCTTGCTTGGGCGATGCTGCTTCGCAGGTTCCTGCCTACCAGCTGTTGTCCGAGGGCATGCGCTTTGAGGCGCGCCTAGCACATGATGCCTGCGACTTCGATATCGATTACGTCTTTGAGGTCGATGACTGCCTAGAGGACTTTGGTATCGAGGAACTTGCCCTCGATCTGGAGCCTGCCGCATATATCGAGGAGTTCCGCAGGCAGCAGTTCGCTCGCTCGAATCGCAGCATGCTGCCGTTGCCCGCGGCACTCGGCGCCATTCGCCTAACGAGCGTTGAGGACGAGGTTCTTGAGCGCCATGCTCACGCTTACTTGGCTTCTCGCAAAGAACTTCTCTAAGATTTATTGACATCCATCGTCTTTCGTATCATGTTGAGGGACGGGTTTCCAATCGGTTGCGAATCGCGCGTGATTCCGTACGCTGATTGAGCCCGTCCCGTCTTTATGAAGACAACAAGAAAGGAATCTGCATGTCTGAGTTTGCTGCCGGTCCTGCCGGTCGTATCGAACGTGTCCGTGCCCTGATGGTCGAGCGCGGCTACGACGCTATCGTGGTACGCGACGAGGCCAATCTTCGTTGGCTCACGGGCGTGAAGGGCGTCTTCGACTACACCTTCGAGTTCCCGCACGCGGCGTTTATTACGGCTGACCAGTGCCTGTTCCATACCGACTCGCGCTACCTCAACAGCTTTGAGGAGAACACGCCCGCCGGCAGCCCTTGGGTCTATGACATGGACGAGGGCACCATCCCCGGTTGGGTCGCCGGCAAGATCGCAGCCAACAAGTGCCGCGTCTGCGCTGTCGAGGACGATATGCAGATCAACTTCTACCAGGGCATTCAGCGTGGTCTGGAGGATCGTTCCGTCGCCTGCATGTTGCCGCTGATGCATGACGACATCCGCAAGATGCGCGCCATCAAGGATGCCGAGGAGATCGAGCTCATGCGCCATGCACAGTCGATCACTGACGCCGCCTTCCAGCACATGCTCGGCTTTATTAAGCCCGGTATGACCGAGAAGCAGGTTCGCAACGAGCTCGAGAACTTTATGTTCGCCAACGGCGCTGACAGCCTTGCCTTCGGCTCCATCGTAGCGAGCGGTCCCAACACCGCCAACCCGCATGCCGTGCCGAGCGACCGCGTGATCGAGAAGGGCGACTTTGTCCTCATGGATTACGGCGCGGGCTACTGCGATTATCGTTCCGATATGACGCGCACCGTCGTGATGGGCGAGCCCACGCCCGAACAGCTCGACCTGTATGCGCTCGTGCGCCGTACGCACGAGGAATGCGTCGCCGCCATCCATCCGGGCGTCGAGGGCAACGACATTTTCAAGCTTTCCAAGAAGATCATCGGCGATGCCGGCTATGGCGATTACTACAACCATGGTCTGGGCCACGGCGTGGGCATCGACATCCACGAGCTGCCCAACTTCAACCGCAGCAAGAACACCATCGAGATCGGCTCGGTTGTCACCATGGAGCCCGGCGTCTACCTGCCCGGCGTGGGCGGCGTGCGCCTTGAGGACTACGGCGTGGTCACCGAGAACGGCTACGAGCCCTTCACCAAGACCCCGCACGACCTGCACGTTATCGACTGCTAGTCTACTTCGGTAGATAGTTTGGGGAGGGGCGGTAGGGAAGAATAGGACGCCCCGCGGTGTATTTTT
>CABUTH010000264.1 GCA_902494465.1 uncultured Collinsella sp. | reverse complement strand
TGGCTAAAGTCGGCGCGCACGACCTTGGTCTCCACGCCGTAGGTCTCGCGGATCTCGCCTGCGAGCACGTTCAGCTTCTCCTCGCGACGGCCGACCATGACGACGTTCATGCCGCCGGCGGCGATCTTCTCGCAGAACGCCTTGCCGACGCCCTCGGTCGCGCCCAGGATCAGGCCCCACTCACCGTACTTCTCCCTCAGGTTCATGCTGCATCCTCTCTCTCGATGCCCATGCGGGCACATCTCCTTTAGCGTGCGACCGCACAGCCGCACACGGTGCACCATTATGCGCTGAACAAGAGGGGAGCGTGTTCACGACTTTGCGAACGAGCCCGTAACAACGATGAACGGTGTCGGTCTATCACCACGAAGAAACCCTTGCGGCATCGAGAGAGGAGGTGCTGGCAGGTGGAACCAAAAGGTGAACGCCGCCCTGGCGTGAGCGGCGTTCGGTGTGGTTTTACTCACCTTGCTAGCTGTTCACCAGGAGGGTATTGCGACCTCCGGTCGCCTTTGCTGTATCCCCTTGTGTGCCCATGTACAAAGGGATGCATCGCTATTCTGCGCCGGTGCTCGACGTCACCGCTTCGGTGGGCTCGGCAAATACGTTTCTCGCAATGTTCATGGTCGGCGTGATGCTCGATGTGCACATCGATGCCGAAGACCTGGGACCTCATGCGCCTCATCGACTACGTTGCGGCGCGCGGCGCGTGGAGTCTGCGCGAACTCGGCTGCGTCGGCTTTTCCGGCGGTGGCATGCAGACGCTCTACCTCGCTGCGCTCGACGAGCGCGTGCGCTGGGCGCTCATCAGCGGCTACCTCTACGGCGTGCGCGACGCGCTGCTCACCCTCAACAATAACTGTAGCTGCAACTACCAACATAGCCCTCGCGGCTACTTCCTGTGAGAGTTTTTTGTTAAAGCAACGGCGCGAGAGTCCTCGTGGCACCCAGCAGCATCCTCCATATGTCTGGACTCTCTATGGCTGCGCTGGATAGACATCGCCGGAACGGGTATAGTATCGAAAGTTTTGTCGTTAACCAGCGGGGGAGTCCTGTGGGCATCAAAAAGAAGATCAAAAAGGAGCTTATCGGCACTTCCGATTACCCGTCGAATAAGATCTTTACGATCTCCAATTTCATCACCTTTACGCGCCTGATCCTCACCCTGGTATTTCTGTACCTGTTTGTGACGGATAACAACCGTGTCATCGCCATCGTTATCTACGCCGTTGCCGCCTCCACCGACTGGATGGACGGTCAGATCGCCCGCATGACTAAGACGGTCTCGTGGCTCGGCAAGGTCATGGATCCCATTTGCGACCGTGCGCTGCTGTTCACCGGCGTACTTGGACTGGTGGTCCGCGGAGAGCTGCCCATCTGGGTCTGCGTACTCATTATTGGCCGCGACATCTATCTGGGCATCGGCACGCTTATCGTGCGTCATTATCACCGTCGCCCCATCGATGTGGTCTTTCCCGGAAAGATTGCCACGGCGCTGCTCATGACCGGCTTCTCACTCATGCTGCTCGGTTTCCCCGTTATTGACGGCCTGCACCTTTTACCTTCAACCCTTACGGCCTTCCCGGGCCTCAACGGAAGCTCGGTGCCCCTCGGCATCTTCTTTGTGTACGGCGGCGTGATCTTCTCCATGCTCACGGCTGTCATCTACTCCATTAAGGGCGGAGTGGCCATTAAACAGGCTCTCGCGCATCCCGAGGACGAGGACATCGACTTTCTGAACCCTGAAATCGAAGACTGATTCGTTGGGGTATGATTACGTACGGTTCATTATTTGCGGCACGTCCGCGATAAGTTAGGGGTTGTCATGGACAACATGGTTAACAATATGCCTCAGAATGATAAGACTGCTGACGCTACCTGCGTATTCCGCGTGCCTTCAAGCGACGTCACCGTTCCCGACCTCATGGCCAACGTGC
>CABUTH010000263.1 GCA_902494465.1 uncultured Collinsella sp. | reverse complement strand
CCCGAGGTGCACCTCATCTGTCTGCTCGTCGACGAGCGCCCCGAAGAGGTCACCGATATGCAGCGTTCCATCAAGGGCGAGGTCGTGGCGTCGACCTTCGATATGCCCGCCGACAACCACACTCGCGTGGCAGAGCTCGTCATCGAGCGCGCCAAGCGCATCGTGGAGCTGGGCGGCGATGTTGTGGTGGTGCTCGACTCCATCACGCGCCTCGCCCGCGCCTACAACTTGGCGGCGCCCGCCTCGGGCCGCATCCTTTCGGGCGGCGTCGATTCGGCGGCCCTATATCCGCCCAAGCGCTTCCTGGGCGCAGCCCGCAATATCGAGAACGGTGGCTCGCTCACCATCCTGGCCTCTGCCCTCATCGACACCGGTTCCAAGATGGACGAGGTCATCTTTGAGGAGTTCAAGGGCACCGGCAACATGGAGCTCAAGCTCGACCGCGACCTGGCCGACCGCCGCATCTTCCCGGCTATCGACCCCGTTGCCTCCGGTACGCGTAACGAGGACCTGTTGGTCGACGAGCAGATGCGTCCGTTTGTCTTTGGCCTGCGTCGCATTCTTGCCGGCATGAACAACACCGAGCGCGCGGCCGCATCGTTTATCAAGGGTCTTAAGGGCACCAACACCAACCAGGAGTTCCTGGTGCGTTCGGCCAAAAAGCACAGCGACTACGAGCAGACGTTCTAGGTTGTCATCCACGCACAGCGATAGTCATCAATGCAATAAAGGGTCGGGGCTTTGAGCCTCGGCCCTTTTCTATATTGCCGCTCCGCGCTTTTTTGACCATAAGACTGGCAAGCAGCAGGTTTCCCGTTTCAATCCGACATCGTCGCTTGCAATCGACAGGGCGGTTTCGCATAATAGCTTTTAAGCTTCGCGACGGAAAACGCAGATGAAACGAACCATATACCGTTGCTTTGGGGCATAGCCCCGCTTCATCTTCTCTCGCGCAGCCAACTGAATGATGCGATTTGGGTGCTGGAAGATGGGGAGAGCTCATGGCTTCTTCTGATGCAACACAACGAGCAGTCCTTGCCGGACTTTCGTGCGGGATCGGCCTTGCCGCTCCCGTGGTTATGTATGCCGCGACGCTGCCGTTTTCGTCTGTGAACGAGACGGTCGTGGCGGGTGCGGTTCCCTTCGCCGTGGGCGCGGTGGCGGGCGTGGGCATCTATGCCGCCTCGCTGGGTATCTCCGAGTATCGTGCGCAGCGTGAAGAGCGTCTGTTCCAGCCCGATGCCATGGGCGGTGCCGCCAATCTCAATCAGCATCAAAGCGAGTTCAAGACCGCCTCGATTCCAGCTCAGCAGCAGGATGCGACTCCTTACGCTGCGGCTTCTGATTCTCAGGCTCAGGCGGAGCAGTCTACCTCGGCATTCCTTTCCGGCCTGACTGGTGCGTTCCAGCGCCGTCATGCCGATGATGGTGTCCCTACCATCGCTCGAGCCGCAGATGCTATGGACGAGGACGAGGCTTGGTCCATGATCGACAGTATGCTTGACGACGATTCGCCGGTGAGCTGCGACCCTGCACACTCGCGCGACGTCTATCAAGTCGCCATCGACGAGCTCACCAACGGCGGGCAGACCGGCTCCTTCAATCGCGACGACATCGCCGCCGCGGCACGCGCCGTGTCTGGCTCCCAGGCCGCCCCTGCGGGCAGCACGGCGGCTTTCGTGGCACTCGTCGCCAACGCGGCAGCCAATAACGCCTACAGCGCTACCTCGGCGGACGCGAACGCTTCTGCCGACAATTCGTACGTTGATGAAGCCATGGCCGCGGACGAGGAGGCCGTTGCCGCCCGCCGTGCCGCCGAAAGCTCGCTGTGGGGCGCTCCTGCCCAGCAGCAGGCGGCTGAGGCTGCGCCGTACAATGTAAACCTCGCCAGCATGCCTATCATCTCCGGTGCCGCGGATATCGATTTCGATGACCTCGATG
>CABUTH010000262.1 GCA_902494465.1 uncultured Collinsella sp. | reverse complement strand
GGATGCGGCGCGCGCGGTGTGTCCCGAGGCGGCGTCGCTTGTCAGCGCCGGGCGCATCTCGGCAACGAGTAAGCACCCGACCGAGACGAACATCGTCTTTATGCTCGATACGCTCGAGCTCTACACCATCAAACGTCGCATGCGGGCCGCGCAGGCCAAGTTGCGTCAGGACCGTTCACTCGACGATGAGGCCCGTCGCGTGCTGACGATGCAGGCGGTGCAAGACTCACAGCGCCAGCGGGAGCTCCAAAAGTCGATCGGCGGCGTGGCCGACCCGTTCCGTTTGATCGGTTTGGAGACCGCAGGTGCCGATCAGGCCTAGATGTTGTGGTCAACCAGCGTATTCTCGCCTATATCCTGTCTTTATTTTGGGTATAGACGTCTACGTGTGTGCTAAAGTATTGTGTCCTGTGGACTACGAAGGGAGAATCTGTGCCAAAAAAGACTGAGAGCACGGGTACTGGGCTGGAATCCTACGTTGCAAAGCTCATGGGCAACGGCTCAAACAGGACTTCGGTAACCGAGGACGAGATTCAGGTCGCCCTGAAGGATATCGATGTCTCTGATGAGCAGCTCAACGCGGTGTATTCCGCGCTGCGCAACAGCGGCATCCAGATTATCTCCGCGAGCGGAAACGACGACGCCCCGATGGGCGTCGACGATGACGATAACGATACCGACGATTTCGATGACGACGACGAGCACGATTCCGGCTCGCTTGACGATCACGAGCTTAAGATGGCCCGCCAGGCCGATGCCGAGATGGGCTCTTCCAAGAGCAAGAAGAAGCGCACCGTGCGCACGTCTCGTTCGCGTTCGCGCGTGCGCGGCATCGATGCCTCCACGGTGATGCTGACCGGCGACCCGGTTCGTATGTACCTCAAAGAGATCGGTAAGGTTGACCTGCTGACCGCATCTGAAGAGGTCGATTTGGCCATGAAGATCGAGGCCGGTCTCGAGGCTACCGAGAAGCTCGAGGCTGCCGAGGCAGGCGAGATCGAGCTCACGCGCGCCGAGATGCGTCGTCTTACGCGTATCGAGAACGTCGGTCTTGAGGCCAAGCAGGCGCTCATCAGCGCAAACCTGCGTCTGGTCGTCTCCATCGCCAAGCGCTATGTCGGTCGTGGCATGCTGTTCCTGGATCTGATTCAGGAGGGCAATCTCGGTTTGATTCGCGCCGTCGAGAAGTTCGACTATCAGAAGGGCTTCAAGTTCTCCACGTACGCCACGTGGTGGATCCGTCAGGCCATTACGCGCGCTATTGCCGACCAGGCCCGTACCATCCGTATCCCCGTGCACATGGTCGAGACCATCAACAAGCTCGTCCGCGTGCAGCGCCAGCTCCTCCAGGACCTGGGTCGCGACCCGACCCCCGAGGAGATCGGTGCCGAGATGGACATGAGCGCCGACCGCGTCCGCGAGATCCAGAAGATCTCGCAGGAGCCCGTCTCGCTCGAGACCCCGATCGGCGAGGAAGAGGATTCCCAGCTGGGCGACTTTATCGAGGACTCCCAGGCTATCGTCCCGCCCGATGCCGCCAGCTTCTCTATGCTGCAGGAGCAGCTCACCCAGGTGCTCGATTCGCTTGCCGATCGCGAGCGCAAGGTTATCGAGCTGCGCTTTGGTCTCGTTGACGGACATCCCCGCACGCTCGAGGAAGTCGGTCGCGAGTTTGGCGTCACGCGCGAGCGTATCCGCCAGATCGAGTCCAAGACCCTGGCCAAGCTCCGTCATCCCAGCCGCAGCAGCAAGCTGAAAGACTATATCGAGTCTTAGTAGTTACGGCGTTTTACCAAACGCCGTAACTGGCCGACGCTGCGCGGACACCAGAGCGACAACTTGTCATTCAAAGAGGACGGCATGACCAGAAGGTCTATGCCGTCCTCTTTTCATGCCAATTTGTTCGCTCTGGTGCCCGCTCGCTGGCATTGTCAAAACATC
>CABUTH010000261.1 GCA_902494465.1 uncultured Collinsella sp. | reverse complement strand
GTGCTCATCCGCGATAGCCGCGGTGCTGATTCGCAATATCTAGCGGTGCTCATGCGGGCAAATACTCACAGCGGCTATATCTGTGTAAATCGCCGCGATAAATTCAGCCTATACTCGGCTGTATACCAGCTACGCGTATGTAGATTCATACCGCGTTAATAAATCGGCTCAAACGTGTGCAAAATGCGCAAGTAGCCGCAAAAAGCGATTATCGCGTAGGTAGATTTTTGGCACCCTGTTGCTTAACCAAAATTAAGCAATTGCTTAAAACAAAAAAGGTCAGGCACTAGGTGCCTGACCTGCAAACTTCTGGTCGGGACGACTGGATTCGAACCAGCGACCCCTTGACCCCCAGTCAAGTGCGCTACCAAGCTGCGCCACGTCCCGAAGCTTTTGTTTGTTGCTCTGCTCTCGCTCGCAACAGGAAGTATATTAACCCGAAACTTTGGACTTGTGCAAGAACTTTTTTAATTATTTTTGAGCAAGTCCAAAATTGTATCTGCGAGCTGGGGTTTTGTCAGCACGGGAAGTTCTTGAGTTCCTGTTGTGCTTACAATCCAGGCCTTATTGGTGTCGGTTCCAAAGCCCGAATCGGCGCGCGAGACATCGTTGGCGACGATCGCATCGCAGCCCTTGCGGGCCAATTTACGCTCAGCGTACTCCACGACGTTATCGGTCTCGGCTGCAAATCCGATAACACGGCGCTCGCCCTTCTGGCGCGAGAGCTCAGCCAAAATATCAACGGTCTCGACGAGCTCGATGCGATCGAGGCGTTCGTTGGCCTTTTTGAGTTTATGGTCCGCCGGGGCCGCAGGTGTGTAGTCGGCGACAGCGGCCGCGCAAATGGCCGTATCGGCCGTCTGGAAGGCGCTCAGCGCCGCCTGGAGCATCTCTGCGGCGGTCTGCACGCGCACACACTCCACGCCGCGGGGAACATCGAGCGATGTCGGTCCCAACACGAGCGTGACCTCGGCACCGCGGCGTGCGGCCTCCCCCGCCAGGGCGATGCCCATCTTGCCCGATGAACGGTTGCCAATGAATCGCACCGGGTCAATTGGCTCGTGCGTGGGGCCGGCGGTGATGATGATACTTTTGCCTGCTAGGTCCTGAGGTGCCGGGTTGAGTACCTCGCAGACGGCCTCGACGATGTCCTCGGGCTCGCTCATGCGTCCCGTGTCCACGTCGCCGCAGGCAAGGTAACCGCTGCCGGGTCCCACCACATGGACACCGCGCTCGCGCAGCGCGGCCATGTTGGCCTGCGTCGCCGGCGCCTTCCACATGCCGTTGTTCATAGCGGGTGCGATCACGATGGGTCGCGGCGTCGCAAGCAGCGTGGTGGAGATGAGGTCGTCGGCGATGCCGGTGGCCATCTTGGCGATGATATTGGCCGTCGCGGGCGCCACGACCACCAGGTCGGGTTCCTGCGCCAGCGAAATGTGGTGGATGGGGTCGGAGGGATCGTCGAATAGGCCCACGGCAACGGGCTCGTTGGTGAGCGCACGGAAGGTGAGCGGGCCCACAAACTCCGTGGCATGCTCGCTCATAACGACCTTGACGCGCGCACCGCGCTTTTGCAGCAGGCGCACGATATTGCACGACTTATAGGCGGCGATCCCGCCGGTAATGCCCAGCAGGATCGATTTTCCCTCAAGTTGCATTGAATTGTTGGATGCCGCCGTCATCGCTAGGCTTCCTTGCTCGGGAGTACCAGGAGGCGGTGGCAGTATGGGCAGTGCGTAATCTCGCTACCGTCGTGGTTGAGGTCGCTCATGGACGATGCCTGCAGCGCGGTGTGGCAGACCGTGGGGATGTTGCCCTGGATGGTCTCGACGGCCAGGCCGCGGAACTGCTTGAGCAGACGCTCGTAGTCGGTGAGCACGTCGGCCGGCAGCGTAGCGGCAAGCGCGGTGCGCTCCTTGGTGGCGGAATCAATCTGAGCCTGCAG
>CABUTH010000260.1 GCA_902494465.1 uncultured Collinsella sp. | reverse complement strand
TGCGGTGCCGTTCCAGTCCATTATGGCCAACGCGCTCGACGTGCTGGGTATCCCGCGCACGAGGTAGGGGGTTACAATCTTTGGGGCGTGGTTTGTTGTCCCATATGAGGGGTGTTCACATGCCCTGCACCACGCATGCGCGGCGCTGGGATACAATACGCCGATAGCATTACTAGGTTTACAGGGGAGCTGCAATGATAGAGATCGCCGTCAACAACCTCGCGGCCGCAACAGGGGCCCGAACCGTGACGGGAGAAGCCGATCGGGTATGCCGCGGGTGCGTTATCGACTCGCGTCAGGTCGAGGAAGGGACGATTTTCGTCGCCTTTCCCGGTGAAAACGTCGACGGCAATGATTTTGCTTCCCGTGCCGTCCAGTCGGGTGCCGGCGCCGTCGTGATGACGCGTGAGCCCGAGGCTGAGCTGGTCTCGCTGGCGCAGGACAAGGGCTGTGCCATCTTGCTGACCGATGATCCCGAGGAGTTTCTGCTGCGTTTGGCGCACGCGTACCGTCTGGAGCTTGGCTGCCTGGTCGTTGGCATTACCGGTTCCATCGGCAAGACGACGACCAAGGACGTGCTCGCCGCTGTGCTCGCCAAGCGCTATCGTGTCTGGGCCACCAAGGGCAATTTCAATAACCTGATCGGCATGCCGCTCACGGTGCTTTCCGCTCCGGCCGATACCGAGGTCCTGGTGCTCGAGATGGGCATGAACCATTTCCACGAGATTGAGCGCCTGTCCCAGTCCGCCAATCCCAACCTTGCCATCGTGAGCAAGATTGGCACCTCTCATATCGGCATTTTGGGTAGCCGCGAGAACATCGCCCGCGCTAAGGCCGAGATTGTCCAGGGTATGTGCGCCGCTGGCGACTTCTTGCCGCTGCTGGTTTTGGGCGGTGAAGACGACTTTACGCCGTTCATTCGCGATACGTTCGCCCAGCCTGCTGGTATCGACGTGATGCTGGCTGGCGTCTCGGACGATGATGAGGTCCGTGCCCGCGACGTTCGTGTTGATGACGAGGGCCGTCCGGTCTTTACGCTCGATTTTGGCCAGGGTGAGACGATCGATACCATGCTTGCCATCCCCGGCGCGCAGTCCGTTCCTAATGCCGTTAAGGCCGCCGCGGTTGCCTATCGCTTGGGCGTGACGCCCGAGCAGATCGATGCTGCCTTTAGGGGCCTCACGATCACCGGTCACCGCCAGGAGATCAAGCGCGCCAAGAGCGGTGCCCGCGTCATCGACGATTCCTATAACGCCAGTGCCGAATCCATGGCTGCTGGCCTCGATCTGCTGTGCTCGCTTTCGTGCACGGGGTCTCGTATGGCGATCCTGGGCGAGATGGGCGAGATGGGCGATGAGGCTCCTCGCATGCATGAGCTCGTGGGCGCCTATGCCGCCGCCAAGAAGCTCGACATGCTGGCGTGCGTGGGTGGTGAGCTGGCCCAGCTTATGGCCGATGCCGCGCGCATGATGGGCATGGACGAGGACCGCATCCAGGTGTTCTCCGATTATCAGCAGGTGCTCGACCGCATGGGCGGCGCGCTTGAAAAACATGATGTTGTACTGGTCAAGGGTTCCCGCTTTGTTGAGCTCGACCGCTTTGTGGAAGGTGTGTGCTAGCCCATGTTCGGCAATCCCTCGTATCCAACGTATCAGGCTTTTTTGGGGCTTGGCATCGCCGCCGCCATTGCGCTGCTGCTCATGCCGTGGTGGATCAAGCTGCTCAAGGTCGAGGGTATCGGCCAGCAGGTTCGTGCCGACGGCCCCAAGCGTCATTTGGTTAAGCAGGGAACGCCCACCATGGGTGGCGTTGTCATCCTCGTCGCGATTTCGCTGACCTGCCTGCTGATGGGCAGGCTCACCACAGAGCTCGTGCTCGTGCTGCTCGCCACGCTGGCGACCGGCGTGCTGGGCCTGATCGACGACCTGACCTCCGTTACGCATGGGCGCTCGCTCGGTCTGAC
>CABUTH010000259.1 GCA_902494465.1 uncultured Collinsella sp. | reverse complement strand
GGGCAGGGGCTGACGGCCGTCCGGGGCGGTCGGCCAGCGACCACCGGTACGGCTCAATCGTATAGCCATGCAACGGAAAAGAGCCGCCCTTTCGGACGACTCAAACTGTAATGGGGATTAAAAAATCATCGAGAGGATCGCCTGCTCGAAAAGTTGTCAAAATAGCCGCGACCCAAAAAGACTGATTATTGGGCGTTGACAGTTGGCGAGCCGTAGGTAAAATATCGACTTGTCCTGGGGACGTAGCTCAGTTGGGAGAGCGCTGCCGTCGCATGGCAGAGGCCGAGGGTTCGACTCCCTTCGTCTCCACCCTTGGATTTGATAAGCCGCTGACATTGTGTCGGCGGCTTTTTTTAAAAGAAAGGGCTGTACCATGGCCAAGCTTGAGTCCCAACCACTGTCTGCCGAGGAACGCGCCGAGTTGGAAGAGCTCCGCGCCGAGAAAGCTCGTCGCGAGGCCCAGGAAGAGGCACGCCGCGAGCGTGAGGAGCTGGCCGCCCTGCGTGCCGAGCGTACGAAGGCCGAGGAGGCCGCCGCGAACGTCGCCCCCGCGCCCAAGTTCGCCGCCGCGAAGCCCGCGCCCACCGCACCTAAACCTCAGCCTAAAAAGGTCGCTCGTTCCAAGTCCGTCGAGCCCAAGCCGAGCCGTGACGAGATGACCTTTGCCCAGCGCATGGTTACCTCCAAGGAGCCTACGGGCGAGAACGAGATCCCTGGCATGGCGCCGGCTCAAAAAATCATCATTGTCCTTGCCCTCATCGCGTTTGTCATCTTTATGGGCTACACGATCTTGACCAGCATGGGCCTGCTCTAGCCGATTCGCGCCGGGTGTCATGCCCGAACACTCTGCCCTTCTCCAACCCTCAACCTCTGCACAACGCATCCGAAAGGTCGCCCCATGGCTTTGACCGATATCTCTCATCCCACCGACATTGCAATGCTTACCGATCTGTACGAGCTCACTATGGCCCAGGGTCTGTGGGAGAGCGGCAAGGCCAATGAGCAGGGTTGTTTTACCGCGTTTTACCGTGACCATCCCTTTGGCAGCGCCTATGCCGTCATGTGCGGCACCGCCGAGCTGCCCGAGCTTGTCGAGAACCTGCGCTTTACGCCCGAGGATATCGACTACCTCGCCTCACTCCAGGCCCCGGCCGGCGGCGCGATGTTCAAGCCTGCATTTCTCGACTACCTGCGCGATTTTCGTGCGCATGTAAACATCGACGCCGTCCCCGAGGGCGAGCTCGTCTTTCCGCGCGAGCCCATGGTGCGCGTCACCGGTCCCGCGCTGGAATGCCAGCTGCTCGAGACGGCGTTGCTCAACATCGTCGGGTTCCAGACGCTTGTCGCCACCAAGACGGCGCGCGTGGTGCTCGCCGCCGACGGTCGCCCCGTGGCGGAGTTTGGCCTGCGCCGAGCCCAGGGTCCCGATGGCGGCCTGGCCGTTGCGCGCGCGAGCTACGTTGCCGGCTGCTCCTCTACGTCCAATGTGCTCGCCGGCCGCCGCTACGGTATTCCCGTCTTTGGCACGCATGCGCACAGCTGGGTGATGAGCTTCGATTCCGAGCTCGAGGCCTTCCGCGCCTTTGCCAAGTCGAGTCCCAAGAACTGTACGCTGCTTATCGACACCTATGACGTGCGCGAGGGCTGCGAGCATGCCATTACGGTTGCCAAGGAGATGGAGGCGGTGGGCGAGCGTCTGTCGGCCATTCGCATCGACTCCGGCGACCTCGCCAAGCTCTCCAAGTATGTTCGCGGCCGTTTTGATGCCGAGGGCCTGCCCTATGTGCGGATTTCGGTTTCCAACGATCTGGATGAGTACACGATTCAGTCGCTGCTCGACCAGGGCGCGCCCATCGACAGCTTTGGCGTGGGTACCAAGCTTGCGACCTGCTATGACCAGCCGGCGCTGGGCGGCGTGTACAAGCTTTCCGCCCGCCGTGCGAGCGAGGCAGATCCATGGACGCCGGTGGTCACGCTCTCCGAGCAGCCCTACAAGCGCACGCTCCCGG
>CABUTH010000258.1 GCA_902494465.1 uncultured Collinsella sp. | reverse complement strand
GCGCCAAGGAGATCGTGGACGAGATAGTCGAGACGCACGGTCTCAAGAAGGAGTAGCATTGGAGTTCACAGCGACGGACCTCAAGGCACTCTTACACCACGTCCGCGCACGCGACCCACAGGGTCCCGGGAAGACAACAATTCGACTTCCCGGGACCGCTCAACTATTCAAAAATCGGCGCTCCGTGGCCCCAAGAGCCTTCCATGCCGCACACGGTCGAGGCAAACCCGGCAGCAAAGTCGAGCGCGCGCTCGATGGCCTCGGCGCCATCCTCACCACGCTTGGCGGAATCGAGATAGCACATCAAAAACGAGGTGAGGAACGAGTCACCCGCACCCATGGTGTCCTTCATATCCGTTACCGGTTTAGCCAGTTGGCGGTAATAACGCTCGCCATCGTAGGCAATGCAGCCCTCAGCGCCAGCCGTTGCCGATACAAAACGCGGACCTAGGCTCTTCACCCATGCCAGACGCTCGCGAATCTCGTCCTCGCTCGCGGCGTCTGCCGCACTAAAGAAAGCAAAGTCGACGTACGGAGCGATCTGCTCGTAGTACTCATCGGTCGAATCATCCGAGAAGTCAAACGAAACGGTAATACCCGACGCCTTCAGCTTAGGCAGCTCACGCTCGGTAAAGCAGTAGTTACCCGAATGGACCACATCGAACTGCTTCATATATGCCAGATCAAAACGATCGAGCACATAGCGCGCATCACCACGGATGCCGCCCTCGTTCGACCCCAGAAACACGCGGTCACCATCGACCACGGTAACACGAGCCGCACCGTTCTCGCCGATGAGTTGTTTACATTTGGCGAGCTCGACGCTCTCGTCCTCAAGGCTCGCGATGATATGCTCAGCCGCGGCGTCGTTTCCAAAGATGCCCATATACGCGGAGCGCGCGGCTCCGCATTTCTTGGCATACACGGCAAAGTTCACCGCATTGCCACCCGGATACATAGTGTGGATATGCTCGTAACGATCGACGACGTTATCGCCAAACCCAAGAGCGCTAACGTTGAATGTCATAGTGCCGCTCCCCTCTCGTCCCAACGAGATCGCTGTAATAGCCGCCGTACCACCCCGGCCCTACGCGAGTTCCAACAAATCGGGCAGCTGGTCGATAATCTTATCCGCAGCATCTTGGCTAAATCCAAAGCGCTCCTCGCGCTTGGCGATTACCGTCAGACCGGCGCGCTTACCTGCGGTAATGCCATACAGAGAGTCTTCCACACAGCAACAGCAATCAGCAGGCAATCCCAAACGGTCTATGGCATGCAGATAGATGTCGGGCTCGGGTTTGCTGCGCTTGAACTGCTCACCCGAGACCAAAAACTCAAAGTAATCGCGAATGCCGCAGGTACCCAGCACCTCCTCGATATTGTTGAGAGGCGACGACGATGCCAGCGCAACGCGAACCCCACGTTCTTTCAGCCCCGTCAGCGTCTCGGCAACGCCGGAGTTGAGCAGCTTTCTATAGTCGCAGGGATACGCACTCGCCCACACCTCATAGCGTGCCTCGGCAGCCTCGACGCTGAGCTTGCCCAAGCCCGCACGCTCATGCCAATCGACGAGCACCCTCTGAAAATCACGGTGCGATGACCCCACAATTGCATTGAGTTCGTCACGCGTCACAGAAATCTGCAGGTAATCGATAAACTTCTCGAGTTCCTTTTGATAGTAAAACTCGGTGTCGACCAAAACACCATCCATGTCAAAGATAACGGCGTCGAACGGAAATGCGGACACGGCACCCTCCCTAACAAAAAGGCGCCCGCAAGCGGACGCCCGAACCATGCACTATCGGCGATTCTAACCCAGCAGCTGGTCAAGTGCCACCGCAATGCCATCTTCGTTGTTGTTGGCGGTCACCATCTGCGCCACAGCCTTGACCTCGTCGACGGCGTTACCCATGGCAACACCGGTACCCGCCCACTCAATCATGGACTTGTCATTCTGGCCGTCGCCAAACGAAACGACCTCGCTGGCATCGATGCCGAGCTTGGGCAGG
>CABUTH010000257.1 GCA_902494465.1 uncultured Collinsella sp. | reverse complement strand
TTCGGGTGCCGAGCTGATGAGCTTTGAGCGCGCAATTAACCAGGGCGTGCGCGTGGGGCGTTTGGTCGCTGTGGGCCACGAAGAGGTGACCGTTGAGCTCGACGCCGCCGTGGCGGCGGGTGACACGCTCGAGATCCGGTTTTATCCGGGTGTCGACGCGCGTCCCGATGTGCCCAAGCGCTGGCCGCAGGTGCCCTGCCCGGTGGATGCCGCAGCGGGGAAGCGCGTCGTCGTGCATTGCAAGCGTAAGGTGGACACGGGCTGCGAGGTATACCTGATTCGCAGCGCCGGCGTGTTGGATCAGACGGCGGCGGTGTTGGAGCGCATGCGGGCCGAGGCGGATGCGATTGCGCCCGTTGCACGTGCCGTTGAGGTACTGCCCTTTGAGGACGTTGTGGTGGATGGCGGTGCGTCGACGGAGTTGGTGGAGTGCGCGGTTCCCGCTCGCATGGTTTTTGCTTGGCAGCTGATGGATGCCGACCCGCGCGGAGAGCTCGATTTGTCCGACGCCGTTGTGGTGCTTGACGAGGTGTGCCGCACGGGTGACGCTGACCGGACCCGCTCACTGATGCAGCGTGCCGGGCGCGTCGTCTGCCGCAACCTAGGACAGGTGGTGATCGCTCGCGAGCTGGGCGTGACGTTTGACGTGGCGGAGCCGGTGTTCTGCGCGAATCGGGCCACGCTTACCTGGCTGCGCGGACTCGGTGCGGGGCGGGTGTACTTGCCGGCCGAGTTGCTCGGCAATGATGCGGAGCGTATTGCCGAACTGGCTGCTGAACCCGGCGTCTTGGGTCCGGTCGACGCCGACCGTCCCGAGCTTATGGTGTGCGAGCACTGCCTGCTGACCGCCGAGGGCGTCTGCGCCACCGATGCGACGGGGCGGGTCTGTTGCCGCGACTGTTTGCGTCGTCGGCAGGTACGCTATCTGGTCGAGCGTGACGGTACACGTCTGCCAGTTGCCATCGACGCATGCGGCAGGACGAGGATTTTCCCGTCGTAGGTGCTGCGTCGCGTCAGTTTGTTATCATATGAGAGTTTATGGACTTCCAGCACCGCCGTTTTCGGCGAGGGTGCTATAGCAAAAGGAGGATACCCAATGCTGTCTGTTGACGAGCAAATGCGTATCATCACCTCGGGCGCCGCGCAGATCGTTCCCGAGGCCGACCTTCGCAAGAAGCTTGAGAAGGGCGAGCCCCTCAACATCAAGCTCGGCGTCGACCCCACCAGCCCCGACCTGCACCTGGGCCACGCCGTGCCGCTGCGCAAGATGCGTCAGTTCCAGGACCTGGGCCACAACGTCACCCTCATCATCGGCAACGGTACCGCGCTGATCGGCGACCCCTCGGGCAAGAACTCCACGCGTCCGCAGCTTTCGCAGGAGCAGATCGAGGCCAACGCCGAGACCTACGTGAGCCAGGCCATGAAGATCCTGGACCCCGAGAAGACCACCATCGTGCACAACGGTGACTGGATCTTGTCGATGGACCTGGCCGGCCTGCTGCAGGTGTGCTCCAAGTTCACCGTCGCCCGCATCCTTGAGCGCGATGACTTTACCAAGCGCTACCAGTCTCAGACGCCGATCGCCCTGCACGAGTTCCTGTATCCCGTGATGCAGGCATACGATTCGGTCATGATTAAGGCTGACGTGGAGATGGGCGGCACCGACCAGCTCTTTAACCTGCTCGCTGGTCGTGAGCTCATGGAGAAGATGGGCATGGAGCCGCAGATCGCGCTCACCATGCCGCTGCTCGAGGGCACCGATGGCGTACGTAAGATGTCCAAGTCCTATGGCAACTACATCGGTCTGACCGACGCGCCCAAGGATATGTTCGGCAAGACCATGTCCATCCCCGACGAGATGATCGGCAAGTACTACCGCCTGGCGAGCTCGCTCACCCCGGCCGAGGTCGACAAGATCGACGCTGCTCTGGCCGACGGCTCTGCTGATCCCTATGAGCTCAAGCGCGCTCTGGGCCGCGACCTGTGCGACACCTACCACGGCGCCGGCG
>CABUTH010000256.1 GCA_902494465.1 uncultured Collinsella sp. | reverse complement strand
CTCTTTGAGCTCGCTGCCGTCTTTGGACGCGGCATTAAGCCCGAGCGCGGCTACGAGGTCGCGGGCGCTACCCGTCCTATGGCGTCCTACCAAGACGCATCCGATCTCGCTGCTTAGGGGTTTTCCGTTGCGCGTTCCGTATCAAGACTGTTTTCATTTAATTGAGCCGCTGCTCGCCAAGGTCGAGAAGCCGAGCCGCTATATCGATCACGAGTGGGGCACGCTTTCAAAGGCCGATGCCGACTACCGTTGCTGCCTGATCTATCCGGATGTGTACGAGGTTGGTTTGCCCAACCAGGGCATCGCCATCCTCTACAACATTCTTAACCAGGCCGAGGGCATCTCCTGCGAGCGTGGCTATGTGCCGTGGCCCGATATGGGTGACGCCATGCGCGAGGCGGGTATTCCGCTTCTGTCGCTCGAAGGTGCTGCCCCCGTCGCATCGTTTGATATCGTCGGTCTGCATGTGCCGCACGAGATGGCGGTGACGAACTTCCTCGAGGCTCTCGACCTCGCTGGCATTCCGCTGTTAGCGGCCGACCGAGGCGAAGACGACCCCATCATCATCGCTGGTGGTCCTTCGGTGTACAACCCCGAGCCGTATGCGGCCTTCTTCGATGTTATCCTCATCGGTGAGGGTGAGGAATCGCTGCTCGAGACCTGCCAGCTGCATCGCCGCCTGCGTGGCGAAGGAGTCCCGCGTGCGCAGATCGTTGAGCAGCTTGCATCCATTGCCGGCAACTATGTGCCGTCGCTCTATGAGGTTCGTCACGACGAGCCCTGCTCGCCGCATGGCTACACCGTGCCGCGTGAGGGCAAGGATGCTCCGACCGTGGTCTACAAGCGCGTCGTCGAGGATTTCGGCGCCACGAATCCGCTGTCGCAGTCGTGCGTACCCTATGCGCAGCTGGTCCACGACCGCCTGTCTATCGAGATTCTGCGCGGCTGCGCCCGCGGCTGTCGTTTTTGCCAGGCCGGCATGACGTATCGCCCGGTGCGCGAGCGCTCGGCCGACCAGATCGTCTCGTCGGTGATTCAGGGTCTGGAAAAGACCGGCTATGACGAGGTGTCGCTGACCTCTCTCTCTACGACCGACCACTCCTGCATTCGCGACGTGCTCGGCAGGCTCAACCGTCGCCTGGAGGATACGGGTATTCGCGTGTCTATTCCGTCGCAGCGCCTGGATTCGTTTGGTGTGGATATGGCCGAGTCGGTCGCCGGCGAAAAGAAAGGCGGCCTGACGTTCGCGCCCGAGGCCGGCAGCCAGCGCATGCGCGACATCATTAACAAGAACGTGACCGAGGAGGACCTGGACCGTGCGGCCAAGGCGGCCTTCGAGGCCGGCTGGAACCGCATAAAGCTCTACTTCATGATGGGCCTTCCCGGCGAGCGCGACGAGGACATCGTGGCCATCGCCAATCTGGCCGATCATGTGCTGGAGCTCGGTCGTTCCGTAGTGCCCAAGGCTCGTCGCGGCTCGATCTCGGTGTCTATCTCGGTTTCGGTCTTTATCCCCAAGGCTGCCACGCCGTTCCAGTGGTGCCCGCAGCTCGACTACGACGACGTCAAACGTCGCCAGAAGCTGCTTGTCACGAGTGTGCGCAACCGTGCCGTCCGCGTGCATTACCACGATGCCGAGACCTCGCTCATCGAGGCCGCGCTGTCCCGCGCCGGTCGTGACATGACGCCCGTCATCATCGATGCTTGGCGCGCGGGCTCTCGCTTTGACGCCTGGGTAGAGCATTTCTCGCTCGATAACTGGAAGGAGGCTGCTGCCAAAAACGGCATCGACCTCAATGAGCTCGTGCACCTGCCCTACGAGTTGGACTGGCGCCTGCCGTGGGAGCACGTGAGCCCCGGCTGCACGCGCGGCTTCCTCGAGCGCGAGTACCGTCGCTCGCTCGAGGGTGTCACGACTCCCGACTGCACCCGCACGTCGTGCACCGGCTGCGGAATCTGCCCCACGCTCCACGCCAAGAATGTATTGATGGGTGATCGCGCATGAGTGAGCGCCTGACCG
>CABUTH010000255.1 GCA_902494465.1 uncultured Collinsella sp. | reverse complement strand
TGCCGGCGACGAGTTCCGCGTGTTCGAGGACGAGCGCGAGGCTCGCGCCCTGGCCGATGAGCGTTCGCTCAAAGCCCGTATCGAGGAGCAGAGCCGCGTGAAGCACGTCACGCTCGAGAACCTCTTCGAGACCATCGCCGACGCCGAGGTCAAGGAGCTCAACCTGATCATCAAGGCCGACGTTCAGGGTTCCATCGAGGCTCTTCAGGACTCGCTCGACAAGATGGATCAGTCCGAGGTCCGCATCAACACGATCCATTCCGCCGTCGGTGCCATCAACGAGACCGACGTCGTCCTGGCCGACGCCTCCAACGCCATTATCATCGGCTTTGGCGTGCGTCCCGATGGCAAGGCCCGCTCCGCTGCCGAGCGTGAGGGCGTCGAGATTCGTTGCTACGACGTTATCTATAAGTGCCTCGAGGAGCTCGACGCTGCCCGTATCGGCATGCTCAAGCCCACCGAGGTCGAGGTCTCCACAGGTACCGCGACCGTCCTGGATACCTTTAAGGTGCCCAAAGTCGGTATCGCCGCTGGTGTCCGCGTGGAGGAGGGCGAGATCGCCGCGACCGATTCCGTGCGCCTGGTGCGTGACGGCATCGTGGTCTTCAACGGCAAGATCGCCTCGATGCGCCACTACAAGGACGAGGCCAAGAGTCTCAAGAGCGGTTCCGAGGGCGGCATTGGCCTGGAGAACTTCCAGGACATCAAGCCCGGCGACCAGATCGAGGGTTACCGCATCGACCAGGTTGCCCGTACCGAGTAGGGGGTAGCGCTATGAAGCAAACGCAGGCAACCCGCCGTTTGGGCGAGCAGCTCCGCGAGAAGCTCGGTTATATCCTGCTCTTTGAGGTTTCCGATCCGCGTCTCGACCTGGTCACCCTGACCGCGGTCGAGGTCGCGGTGGACCGTTCGTTCGCGCGCGTGTACGTGTCGGGCGATGCGAGCCGCTACGATGAGGTCATGGAGGCGCTTGCAAGCGCCAAGGGCCGTATTCGCAGCCTGTTGGCTCGCTCGCTCGATTGGCGCGTCACGCCCGAGCTCGATTTTCGCATCGATCGCTCGACCGATGAGGCCGAGCGCATCACGCGTGCGCTGGAAAACGTTCCGGCCACGCTTGCGATCGAAAAGGACGAGGACGGCTATCCAATTGCGGATGCCGCCCAGGAGGCAGCTTTAGATGACTAATTCCGCCGATCTCGCCTCGTGCGAGTCTGCAGATATTAAACGACGCATCCTCGAGCTCATCGAGGGTGCGTCCTCCATTGCGATCTCGGGTCACACCTCTCCCGACGGCGATGCCCTGGGCTCCGTGTTGGGCCTGGGCCTTTCGCTTATGAAGGTGTTCCCCGACAAGGACATCGCCCTGCTGCTGGCAGACGACGATCCTGTTCCGCGCATCTACCGTTTTATGGAGGGCGCCGATCTGCTGGTGCCGGCATCTGCCTACACCGGCAACCCGGACCTGTTCATTTCAGTAGACGTGCCGGTCGTCGAGCGCCTCAATAATTCTGCCGAGGTGTTGCGTCGATCGGCTCACGTGGCGTGCTTTGACCATCACCCGGCGCGCGAGGAGTTTGCCGAGGTCAGCCTTAGGTGCGTCAATGCCGCTGCTTGTGCCATGATCATTGACCGCTTTTTGGCCGATTGTGGCATTACCGCAAGCGACAGCATCGCCACCTGCCTGCTGTGCGGCCTGGTCACCGATACCGGTCGTTTTCAGTATCAGAATGCCGATGCCGCAGCATTTCATGCTGCTTCGCGTCTGGTGGCGCACGGTGCCGATCCGGCGCGCGTCGCGCTCGAGGTCTATCAGAGCATGCGTGTCGAGTTCTTGCACCTCAAGTCCATCGTCATGGGTCGCATCAAGACAGTCGCGCACGGGCGCGTGGCGTATAGCTACGCCTACGAGAGCGACCTTAAGGACTGCGGCGTCACCTCGGACGAGTGCGACGGCCTGGTCGATGTGGTGCGCGCGGTGATGGGCGTCGAGGTCTGCCTGTTCCTTAAGGGCATCGAGGGCGATACCAAGGTGC
>CABUTH010000254.1 GCA_902494465.1 uncultured Collinsella sp. | reverse complement strand
GAGGCGCGAGCTCGGCGGCAACGGTGAGCATGGAATCCATGGGAACCTCGGTCTTTAACGAGATGATCGACGACCAGAGTTTGCTCGACAGCCAGTACGATGTCGTCGCTGGTCACTGGCCCACGTCTGCTAACGAAGCCGTAATGGTGCTTTCGAGCCGCGGTACGGTGGGCGATTACACGCTCTATAGCATCGGTGCGCTGGATATTGATGAGCTCAATGACCTGGTTAACAGCGCCATGGCGGCCGACGGTGGGGTCGAAACGCCCGAGACCGGCACCGACTTTACCTACGACGATGCGCTGTCCACGACGTTTAAGGTGCTGTCGCCGGCCGATGCGTATCGCAAAAACGAAGAGACCGGCATGTGGACCGATATGTCTGGCGACGCCGACTTTATGTCCGCCAAGGTTGCCGACGGTATCGACGTGCACATTGTGGGCGTGGTGCGACCCAACGAGACGGCCAACGCGAGCGCGTTGTCCCCGGGCATTGCCTACACGCATGCGCTGACTCGCCAGCTTATGGAGCGCGCCGCCGATTCGCAGATTGTGCAGGAGCAGCTCGCCCACCCCGAGACGGATGTCTTTACGGGCAAGTCTTTCGATGAGCTGCAAGGCGAGGCCAAACAAGGCGTGGACCTGGGCAGCATGTTCAGTGTGGACGAGGCGGCGCTCAAGAGTGCGTTCTCGTTCGATACGTCTGCGCTCTCGGGTGCGGCTGGCGGCGGCATTGATCTAACGGGCATCGATCTGTCGGGTCTGGACATTGACCTTTCGGGCGTTGGGAAGGACATCGACTTCAGCGACATCATAGCCAAAGCGCCAACCCCAGATTTCTCGGGTATCTTTGACGGTCTGGAACACACGCCCGAGCAAATGCAGCAGGCGGGAACGCTTGCCAACCGGCTGTTTGAGGGCTTTTTGCGGTCTGATCAGTTTAAGGCGCTGTCGCCCGAAGATCTTAAGGACGCGTCAAAGCTTGCTTCCGCATTCTCGGCGTATCTTGAGAGTGATACGGCAGCCCAGCAAATCCTGGCCCAGCTGAAGGCCCTCGGCGGCGATGCCCTGGCCGAGCGCCTGCAGCAGGCGATGACCGACTATGTGCAAAAGCAGCTGGCTCCGTATCTGCAGCAGGCTATGGATCAGGTGATGAAGGCGATCAGCGAGCAGATAGCGTCGACGGTATCGTCCCAGCTTAAAGCAGGCGCGGCGGGGCTCATGGGACAGATGGCTACGCAGATGTCGTCGAGTATTGCCAACTTGGCGGGCGCCATGCGTGTTGATGCGAGCGCCTTTGCCAATGCCATTCACTTCAATATGGACGTCGAGGACCTGAGTTCGCTCATGATGAGTTACGCCAAGGCGTCGAAGCTCACCTACGACAACAATCTGACCACGTTGGGCTATGCGGATGAGGCGGACCCCATCTCGGTCAAGATTTTCCCGCGCGACTTTGAGGCCAAGGAGCGCGTGCTCGATCATATCGACGCGTACAACAAGCAGGTCAAAGCTGCCGGCAACGATGAGCAGGCAATCTCGTACACCGACTACATGGGTATCATCATGGGCTCGGTGACCGACATCGTGAACACCATCAGCTTGGTGCTCATCGCATTCGTGAGTATCAGTCTGGTGGTGAGCTCAATCATGATCGGCATCATCACCTACATCAGCGTACTGGAGCGCAAGAAGGAGATTGGCATCCTACGCGCGATCGGCGCGTCAAAGCGCAACGTGGCCAACGTATTCAATGCCGAGACCTTTATCGAGGGTCTCATCGCCGGCGTCTTTGCCATCGTCGTCGTGGTGGCTGTGAGCTTTCCGGTTAATGCCTGGGCGCTTGCGGCCAAACAGGTCCCCAACCTGATGAGTCTGCCCGTGCAGGATGCGCTGGTGCTCATTGCAATTTCGGTGCTGTTGACGGTTGTTGCCGGCCTGCTGCCGGCCCGCAGCGCGTCCAGGAAGGATCCCGTGGAGGCCTTGCGCTCCGAATAATGTGACAAGGGACGGTTCTTTGTCGCATTGAGCGGCTTGTGAATCCTAGTTCTAATACTTTTCCGAGAAGTGTACGAGT
>CABUTH010000253.1 GCA_902494465.1 uncultured Collinsella sp. | reverse complement strand
GGGCAGGGGCTGACGGCCGTCCGGGGCGGTCGGCCAGCGACCACCGGTACGGCTCAATCGTATAGCCATGCAACGGAAAAGAGCCGCCCTTTCGGACGACTCAAACTGTAATGGGGATTTAATAATCATTTGATCCCCGCGCCCGTTGCGAGCGAGGGGCGAGCCAAACGCTTTCGTTCGCGAACAGTTCTGTCACCTTGGTGCCGCGTGGGGCGCGTGCCTGCGGCTTCGCGGTCATAATGGGACAAGACAACCAAGAGGGGAGCGGAATCCATGGCGCTGATCTATATCGTTGAGGACGACGAGCCCATTCGTCGCGAGCTTGCCGACATCCTTGCTCGTGCCGGTTTTGAGGTCGAGGCCTGCGAATCGTTCGAGCACGTCTCGCGTGACATCCTGGCCGCTGCACCCGACTTGGTATTGCTCGACCTGACGCTTCCCGTCAAAGACGGCCAGCATATCTGCCACGAAGTCCGCCGCGAATCCGAGGTTCCCATCATCGTCCTCACGTCGCGCACGACCGAGATCGACGAGGTCATGGCCATGACGCTCGGCGCGGACGACTTTGTCCCCAAGCCCTACAGCGCCCGCGTGCTTGTGGCGCGCATTAACGCACTGCTGCGACGCACCGCCGCTGCCGGCGAGCGCAGCACGCTCGTCCACAAGGGGCTGGAGCTCGACCTCGCCCGATCTATAGTCACCAACACGGCGACCGGCGACAGCACCGAGCTCACCAAAAATGAGCTGCGCATTCTCTCGCTGCTCCTGAGCCGCGCGGGCAAGATCGTCTCGCGCTCGGCCATCATGCAGGACCTGTGGGACTCCGATGCCTTTGTGGACGACAACACGCTCACTGTCAACATCAACCGTCTGCGCACCACGCTCGAAAAAATCGGCATCAAGGGGTATTTGACCACGCATCGCGGCCAGGGCTATTCGGTCTAGGTGCCAGCTATGTCGTTTAGCAAATTCTTCAAAGATGCGCTGCTTCCCGTCGTCGTGTGGACGTGCGGCGTGCTGTTGAGCTGCTTTGTGCTGACGGTCGCCGGGGCACCCGCTTCCATCGTGGTCGTGGCGGTCGGCGTGTCCTTTATCTTTGGCATGCTCGGCATCGTGATCGAGTACGCGCGTCGTCGTCGATTTTTGCACCAGCTGGAGCGCGCGGCCGAGGAGCTGGAAAGCCCTGCGTGGGTGCAGGAGATGGTGCAGTGTCCGACCTATGCCGAGGGCGAGCTCGAATACGAAGTCCTGCGCCGCGTGGGCAAGGCGGCTTGCGATGAGGTAGCGGAAGGGCGACGTCAAACCGACGACTATCGCGACTATATCGAAAGCTGGGTCCACGAGGCCAAGTTGCCCCTGGCGGCAGCCCATCTGATTTTGGAAAACCTGGACGGCAGCGAAGACGACCTGTCGCGCGTAGATGACCTCGGTCGCGAGCTTGCCCGCGTGGAGCGCTATATCGATCAAGCGCTGTACTACGCGCGCTCGGAGGGTGTGGAGCGCGATTACCTGATTCGTCGCTGGGACCTTAAGACCTTGGTGACGGGCGCGATTAAAGCCAACGCCCGCGAGCTTATCGCGGCGCACGTGGCTCCGGTGTGCGAGAACCTCGACTTTGAGGTCTTCACCGACGAGAAGTGGCTCGAGTTTATTCTGGGCCAGCTTATTCAGAACAGCATTAAATATGCGCGTGAGGACGGCGCAAAGATCGTGTTTTCGGGTGCGTTGCTGGACGAGGGCCTGGCGAGCGAGCGCATCGAGCTTACCGTCGCGGACAACGGCTGCGGCGTGAGCGCGGCCGACCTGCCGCGCGTGTTCGAGAAGGGCTTTATCGGCGACAACGGCCGCACCACCAAGCGCGCAACGGGCATCGGCCTCTACCTGGTGGCGCGCCTGTGCTCCAAGATGGGCATCGACGTCACCGCAGCATCCGAGCCCGGCGGAGGCTTCGTCGTAACATTCGCCTTCTCAACCAACAAGTTCCAATATTTCGAGTAGTCGGGCCGTCTTGCGGTGCGGACGGCTATGTTCTCGAACGTGGATATAGCCGCAAGGATTTAAATGAATCGCCCCATAAAAAACGTGCCGCCCCAATCGGG
>CABUTH010000252.1 GCA_902494465.1 uncultured Collinsella sp. | reverse complement strand
GGCGCGCGAAGGCATGACCATGATCGTCGTGACGCACGAGATGGGCTTTGCCCGCGATGTCGCCGACCGCGTCGTCTTTATGGACGGCGGCGTCATTGTGGAAGAGGGTACGCCGAGCGCGGTCTTCGCCCACCCCAAGAGCGAGCGCACCAAGGCGTTCTTGGGCAATATTTCGTAGCCGGTTGATGTAACTGCCGTTACAAAAGAGCGGGGGCTGGACTTGAATCCAGCCCCCGCTCTTTTGTAGGGATGGGGATGCGCTGTGATACAGGCTCTTTTGGAGGCCTGGTTTCGTTACGCGAGCTCGGCTCCGAGGGCCTTGCAGGCGGCCTCGCCCTCATCGTCGGGTGCATCGTAGCAGATGGCGGAGTCCACGACGTTGACGCCGGCCTCGTCGGCGTCGGCCTTCCAGTTGTCCATCCACTCGCCCTCGGCCCACGAATAGGAGCCAAAGAGGACGACCTTCTTGTCGCCGAGGACTTCCTTGACCTCATCCCACATCGGCTGGAACTCGTCGTACTCGAGCTCCTCGGAGCCCATGGCGGGGCAGCCGAAGGCGAAGGCGTCATAGTTGGTGACCTTGTCGGCAGAGAAGTCGGCGCAGGAGATGACCTCAGCCTCGGCACCCGCGGACGTGGCGCCTTCGGAGACGAGGTTTGCCATGGCCTCGGTGTTGCCCGTGCCGCTCCAGTAGACGACGGCGATCTTGCTCATGTTGAGTCCTTTCAGTTGTGCGGCAGGTTGCCGCGGCTTCTATGTTCTATCGGGTTGCCTGGGCAAGTTGCGCCAAGCTGCAGCCCTGCTGATAGACAAAGGTGAAGTATTGGGTGCAAGCGCGGTAGGCGTCAAACATCGCAAGCGCTTGCTCGACATTCGTGTAGACCTTCCAGGCCCCAAAGACCTTGTAGTTCTCGCCGCGCTGGACGATAAACTCGTGCACGTCGTCGTAGGGATATCCAAGGAAGTAGCCTATTTCGTGCGGAAACTCGCAGGTGCAGTCGTTGCTGCAGCTAGCTTGCTGGGGTAGTGCGCATCGAGTCTGGCTACAAGCGCATTCCGCGACGTTATTGCTCGCGAGCGTGATGCGTGATGCCAAATGCACAAGGCATGTCGAAAGGTCTCTCGTGTCGTAGCCTTCCGAGGCGAGCGCTGTTTGGGCGCGAGGGTCTGCGAAATAGGTGGCGAGGCTTTTGGCTCGGTACACGTACACGAGTGCTCCGCAGGGCCGCCAGACCAAAACACTCAGGTGGATGCCGAGCGGGTCAAGCTCGCGATTGCACTGGGCGATAACGTTGAGCAGGCGTGCTCGACGTTCTGCGATGGTTTCGGTTGTGGTCGAGCCGTTCCCGTGGGCGTAGGTGCCTGGATAGGTAAAGAGCGATGCCGGCTTGATGCCCGCGAGCGTGGGAGAGCAGTTGCGCACGACCGCTGCCTGAAACGTTGGGATATCTGTGGTTCGAGTCACGGCGCTCCTTACGGATCTAAACTGTTAGCCTAGGAAAACTTATACACGAAAGTAAGCCATGGTCAACAAAAAAGTTTGAAGAGGGAAACTAATTGACCGAACAGACATGATTTTGGGTTAAGATGGGGACACCCCATGGGGGTATCTAGATAGTGCTACTTGAAAGGGGAGCGCATGAGTGACTTGCTCAACCCTGCGAATCTCATCGTGCTGGCCGTCATTGCCGTCGGCATGTTTTTTGGACTGCGTCGCATTGCCGCTTCGACACACGGGAAGAGTTGCTGCAGCGATGGTACGAGCGGCAAGAAGGCCAAAAAGGTTGTTGTGGTGGATACCGATGCGTCACACTATCCCTATAGCGATGAGCTGCTCATCGGCGGCATGAGCTGTGACGGCTGCGCTCAGAACGTAGCCAATGCCCTCAATGCGCTGGATGGCGTGTGGGCAACGGTGACGTATGCGGACCACACGGCACGCGTGCGCTCTAAGCAGCCGGTTGATCGTGGTGTCCTCGAGACGGCCGTGAAAGACGCGGGCTACTACGTCATGACGCTGTAAGCGCCGCCCTGGATGCGCTTCCTTGGCTAGGCTCGTCCGCGCAGTTCGATGTCTTGGATGTCGTCGAAGTTGATGGCGATGTCTCGGAGCTTGAGGAGCTTGAAGGCGGGGAGCGCCTC
>CABUTH010000251.1 GCA_902494465.1 uncultured Collinsella sp. | reverse complement strand
GGTCACAGGTTCAAATCCTGTCCCCGCTACTGCGGGCGGAGGCCGTCACGATTATTCGTGGCGGCCTTTCGTTTATCCGCCGTCGTGCCCTACGGGGCCGCATATCCGATCGGGGCGATGATGTCCTGTGAAAAAACAACATCCAAGCCCGCTCTGGGCAGAATCAATCAACCTATGGCTCGACTCCCTCAAGGCTGCGGGCTACTCCCCCAACACGATCGGCACCCGCCGATGCCAGATGTCCGCATTGTCGAGGGCGCTCGAAGGCGATCCGAGGGACGTGGAGGGCGACGACCTGCTCGCGCACTTCGCCGCGAAGGACTGGAAGCCGGAGACACGCAAGGGCGCGAAGAACGCCTGCGTCAGCTATTTCCGATGGCTCAAAGCGTCCGGCCGCAGCGAGGCCGATCCGAGCGAGTTCCTGCCCACCGTCAAGCGTCCCGAGCCGCATCCCCGCCCGTGCCCGGACGTGGTGATACTCGCAGCGCTGCGCAAGGCCACGGACGGCGAACGGCTCATGCTGCGCCTCGGCGCGGAATGCGGTTTGAGGCGCTTCGAGATAGCGAAGGTGCACAGCCGCGACGCGATGCGCGACCTCGTGGGCTGGAGCCTCGTGGTCGTGGGCAAGGGCGACAAGCAGCGCATCGTGCCCATCGGCGACGACCTAGCTTTGCTGATCCGATCCGCCAACGGCTATCTGTTCCCCGGCCGGTGGAGCGGCCACGTCGAATCATCCTACGTCGGCCGACACCTGAGCGACCTCTTGGGCGACGGATGGACGGCGCACAGCCTGCGCCACAGGTACGCGACAACGACCTACGCCGTCACACGAGACCTGCTGCTCGTCTCCAAGCTCCTAGGCCACGCCTCGGTCGAGACCACGCAGCGGTACATCGCCATGCCCGACGACCGCCTGCGCGCCGCAGTGGAAGCCACGCGCCTCGCCGCATGATGTTGTATTGATGTCATATTGATGTATAGTAGACGTATTAGGAGGTTTGATGGAGTTTGAATACGATCCGGCGAAGAGCGCGAAGAACCTCGCCAAGCATGGCATCGACTTCGAGGCGGCCCAGCGCATGTGGGACAACTCGAAGACGGTGACGCTGACCGCTCCCAATCCCGGCAACGACGACGTGCGTTACATCGTGCTCGGCATGATCGACGGCAAGCACTGGACGGCGATCACGACCAAGCGCGGCAAGCGCATACGCATCATATCCGTGCGCCGATCACGCAAGAACGAGGAGGCATACTATGACAGCCAAGAATAAGGTTAACGCCAAGGCGATCACCAGCGACCAGCTCGAGGAGATGTTCGACAACGGCGACGACATCCTCGACTACGTGGACATGAGCAATCCCGTGGTCGAACATCACCCCCCGCTGGAAAAACGCATCACGCTCACGATGCCCGCATGGATGGTCGGCGAACTGGACGAGGAGGCCGCCGATCTGGCGATCAGCCGCAACGCCGTCGTCAACACATGGATCGCCGACCGCCTGCGCACCACGCGACGCCGCGAAACGATCCACGCCTAGCCCATAAACGACAAAAAGCCCCCGAACCATACCGTGAGTGCGGTAGGTTCGGGGGGCTTTGTTATGTCAGGCCTTGGATGCCTTGGCCTTGAGGGTGCTTGCGCCGATGACGACGCCGATGGTCAGGGCGACGGCGTTGATGGTCGTCGCGGCCGGATCGGCCCACGTCCAGCCCCATACGGGGCCGAGCGTCTGCACGAGCACGCCGATGGCCGGCAGCACGATCAGCGCGAGCCATTTGAGCACGTCATAGGCTCGGTTCGGCAGCAGCCAATCGGGCACGGTCGGCTCCGTGCCGGCGGTCTTGGGTTCGGTGTTTTCGTCGGTCATATTGTCCTCGATTCTGTGATTTGGAACCTAGGAACCTCGCCCGGTGTCGGGTTCACGGTTCCTAGGTCGGGTTCGGGTCGGCGCTCAGTAGTGCAGCACTTCGCCGGGATAGATCACGTTGGGGTTGCCGCTGCGATACCCGGTGAGCTGCGTGTAGCTGATGCCGAGGCGCGCCGCGATGTCGCTGAGCGTGTCGCCCGCGCGGACGGTCACGGTACGGGATGCCGGCGGCGCGTTGCCGCCGGTGGCGACGCTGCCGCCGCCGTTGTAGGT
>CABUTH010000250.1 GCA_902494465.1 uncultured Collinsella sp. | reverse complement strand
GATGGCTTCCAGACGCTCGCGCGGAACTCCGTGCTCGCACAGGTCGCGGCAGGCGTCCTGGAACACGCGACGCAGCTCGCGCGCCACACCGGGCTGTGCGTTTTGCAGCATGATGAGCTCGTAGGGCTGCAGGCTCTCGGCCGCGGTGTAGCTCACCACGTTGCCGCCCAGGCCGGCGGCCAGAATGGCCTTCTTAACCGGCGCTTCGTTGGAGCCCAGCAGCGCCTCGAACAGGATATCCGCCGCGATCGTGCGCTTGCGGTCGAGCGCGCTGCCCAGCACAAGGCCCAGGCCCACCAGGGCGTTCTCGGGTGTGGTGGCCATCTCGATGCGCTTGTACTCGCAGGTCACGGGCGCCTGCGCGTCCAACGGATTGGGCGCCAGCGTGGACGGGTCCTCGCCGGCGGCAACGGCAGCGTCCATGCGGCGGCTCGCGGCACTCGGCTGCGACAGATAGCGCTCGTCCAAAAAGGCCAGTGCGCGGTCCACGTCCAGGTCGCCGTAGAGCGTGATGTAGGAGTTGGAGGGATTGTAGTGTCGCGCGTGCGTGTCCAGGAACTGCTCGTAGGTGAGCGCGGGAATCGCGCGCGGGTCGCCGCCGCTCTCGTGCGCATAGGCGGTGTCGGGATAGAGCGCGGCGTTGACGGCATCGTCCAGCACGCTCATGGGATCGGACAGCGCGCCCTTCATCTCGTTGAACACCACGCCGTTATAACGCAGCGTGCCCTCGTGCAGGCTCGCGGCGCTGCTGTCGCCGTCGCCCTCCGGCAGGTCCAGTTCGTAGTGCCAGCCCTCCTGCTCATAAATGGTGGGCTTGGTATAGATGGCCGGGTTGAACACCGCGTCCAGGTACACGTCCATCAGGTTGTACAGATCCTGCTCGTTGGTGGTGGCAACGGGGTAGATGGTCTTGTCGGGGTAGGTCATGGCGTTGAGGAACGTCTGCATGGAGCTCTTGATCAGGTCGACAAACGGCTCCTTGACGGGAAACTTGGCCGATCCGCACAGCACCGAGTGCTCAAGAATATGGAACACGCCGGTGGAATCGGCCGGCGGCGTCTTAAAGCCAATGGCAAAGGCCTTGTTTTCGTCGTCGCACGCCAGGTACAGCAGACGAGCGCCCGAGGCAGTGTGTCGCAGCACGTAAGCGTCCGAGTCGAGCTCGGGCACGGTCTCGCGGCGCTCGACGGCAAAGCCGTGGCAGGTAGTGCCGGGCACCAGCAGTGCAGCGGCTGCGTCGCGCGGGTCGGTTGAGGTGGTGGGCATATGCAGTCTCCTTTGACGCCCCAGCGGGGGCGAATCGAGTCGAATCCTCGAGAGTATACCCATATGGGGCCGCGACCCTGCGGCGAACTGGAGACGATGCCGGCTGATTGGGCAAAGGCCCCGCGCGTTCACCGCACGAGCGTGGATTTTCGGACGAAATAATCCGTCGCAGGCCCAAATGCCGTCCAATTATCCACTCCCGCATACCTTTCGTCTCCAACCGTGAGATGAGAGATAGACGAGAGACGTATACGAAAGATGGCTGTACAGCAAAGAGCCAAACAATTAATAGTGCTGTTAATAGTGCTGTTTGGTTGGTGATTGTTTTTTCAGTAAAAACATTTACGAATAAAGCAAGTTGCAAACGGCTGCCCCCTTATTTCGTACGCATTTTTATGGCGAGAAATTGCCGCCATATGATCGGACGAGTTTCAACGATTGCGATTTAGTATTTGGCGCGGATGCGGTCGATTCCGATGAAACGCTAGTTGACCACGCGGTAGATTGTGCTTTCTCCCAGACGCCCCGGCAATGCGCAATAAGCCAGATAACGAAGCGATTGCCGGTGGGTCTATCCATAGGGAATTCCGGGAAAGCTTCTGCGGGCAGTCAAAAGATTCGTCGGCCTCAAGCGGATTAAAGGTATTTGCATAAGACGTCATTTAACCAGAGACGATGCACATTGAATCGTTCAACGAACTTGCGCGCTGTGTCCAACAACGCCGATTGTTGTTTTAAGGGGCTTGAGGAAAGAGCAGAAGCAAAATAATACTTGCATAGTTAGTTATATAAAGTATTATAACGTTATGGGATGAATGAAGGGTTCATCAAAGTGAGTTAGGAGTAAGGGATGTTCAATTTCGATGAGCCTCGTTACGAGAAGGTTGTGAGCGATG
>CABUTH010000249.1 GCA_902494465.1 uncultured Collinsella sp. | reverse complement strand
TGTGGATGATAAGGCAGCGCATACTTACGTTCCCGTTCTGTGACTAACCGAGTATAGTTGTAAGGCAATGCCAATATCCTACCCGTGTTTTTCGGGCCTAACCTTATTCGATGGGTTGATATGTACATTTCCACACATCAGGCTCTGCTCGACTTTTGCCAGCGCGCCCGTGAGTTTGACGCGATTGCCGTCGATACCGAGTTTTTGCGCGAGCGCACGTTCCATCCGCGTCTGTGCCTGGTTCAGATTGCCACCCCTGCCGAGAGCGTCGCGGTCGATCCCCTGGTAATCGACGACCTATCGCCGCTGGCCGAGCTTATGGCCGACGAGAGCGTGACTAAGGTCTTCCACGCCTGCTCGCAGGATATGGAGGTCATGCTCCATACCGTAGGCGTGCTGCCGCGTCCGATTTTTGACACGCAGGTGGCCGCCGCCTTTTTGGGCGAGCGCCAGCAGATTTCGTATGGCGCGCTTGTTCAGACATTCTGCGGTGTATCGCTGCCCAAGACCGAGTCGCTGACCGACTGGTCGCACCGCCCGTTGACTGATAAGCAGATCGAGTACGCGATCGATGACGTCAAGTACCTGATCGTCGCCTATACCGAGATGATGAGCCGCCTGCGCGAGCTGGGCCGTGTGGACTGGGTGCTCGACGAGCTACGCCCGCTGGCTGACGAGTCGCACTATCGCGCCGACCGTCACGAGGCATTCCGCAAGGTCAAGCGCATCAACTCGTGCAGCCGCCACCAGCTGGGCATCGCGCGCGAGCTCGCCGCCTGGCGCGAGGACCGCGCCGAGCGCCGTAACATCCCGCGCAAGTGGGTCATGTCCGACGACACGCTGCTTGCGCTCGTCAAGCGCAATCCCGTGCGCGTTGAGGAGTTCCGTAGCATTCGCGGTACCGATCAGTTGGGGGAGCGCGACGTGGACGGTGCGCTCATGGCCATCAAGCGTGGCGCAAGCTGCCCGCACGATCGCCTGCCGCTCATGGTGCGCGGGCATCGCCAGATCTCTCCGGAGTTGGAGAGCGTGACGGACCTGATGTATGCGCTCATTCGCCTGGTTGCCGAGCGCTCGGGCGTGGCGACCTCGGTCATCGCCTCGCGCGATGACCTGGCCGACTATATTGAGCACCCCGAGCAGAGCCCCCTGCGCGAAGGCTGGCGCTTTGAGCTTGTGGGCTCGCGTCTGGACGATCTGCTTTCCGGCAATATGGGACTCACCGTGAAGGACGGCAAAATCGAGCTTCTATAGTTACGCGGTTTTACCAAACGCTGTAAACGTCGTTCTAGAGCTGCAATGCCAAAACATCGATGGTGTCTCGTTGGCTGGGCGAGTGGGTAAAATGCCTCCAACGTGTAACTCGATTCGGAGGAATTCGCATGCCTTATTACTATGGATACGGCTTTGGCATCGACCTGCTGTACCTGCTGGTTGTTCTTGTCTGTACGGTGCTTGGCCTTGCCGCACAGAACTATATCAACTCGACGTACAAAACCTGGTCCAAGGTTCGCTCGGACGGCGACACGGGCGCCACGGTCGCTCGCCGCATGCTCGACGCCACCGGCTGCAACGCCGTGGGTATCAAGGGCGTCGCTGGTGAGCTCACCGACCATTACAACCCGCAGGACAATAACCTGTATCTCTCGGATGCCAACCGTTCGGGCGGGTCGGTCGCAAGCGTTGCCGTCGCCTGCCACGAGGCGGGCCATGCCGTCCAGCGTCAAAGCGGTTACGCCATGATGAAAGTGCGTACCGCCCTGGTTCCGGTTGTTAACTTTACCCAGAACACTTGGACCATCGTGTTGCTCTTGGGCCTGTTTATGAACATTGCCGGGCTCACATCCCTCGCACTGATCTTCTTCTCGTTTAGCGTGCTGTTCCAACTGGTTACGCTGCCGGTCGAGATTGATGCCAGCCGCCGCGCCGTGGCGTACATCGAGCAGTCGGGCATGAGCTCCAAGCAGGTCAATGGTGCCAAGAAGGTCCTGACGGCAGCCGCGCTTACCTATGTTGCTGCAGCGCTCACTTCGATCATTCAGCTGCTTTACCTGATGGCTCGCTACAACAGAAACTCCAACCGATAACAAATTGGGTCGCTGGGCGCCGCGGGGAATAGTGTACCCGCAGCGCAGTTAAAAGTGTTTGTCATGAATTTTCGAAAGG
>CABUTH010000248.1 GCA_902494465.1 uncultured Collinsella sp. | reverse complement strand
TGCTCCTCAACACTACGCTCACCGTGCGCGAGCATGCCGCCAACTCGCACGCCAAACTGGGCTGGAGCACGCTCACCGATTACGTTATCGAACGCTGCTGCCAGCTGCCCCAGCCGGTAGTCTTTTTGGCATGGGGTCGCTTTGCCCAACAGATGGTCGAAGGCAAGCTCGTCGCGACTGGCGCGGACAAGGCAGCCGACAAGTTCTGCCTGGCCTCTACGCATCCCTCGCCGCTTTCGGCCAACCGTGCCACGGCAGAACTCCCCGCCTTTATGGGGTCGCGCCCCTTCTCGGCAGCCAATCGGCTACTCGAACAGCACGGCTCGACCCCCGTCAACTGGACTTGCCTCGGCTAAAAATCGATACATCAAAAACGCGCCCGACGGCAATCTTGCCATCGAGCGCGTTTTCTATTCGGGCCATATAAATTGTGTGCGACCGGCCTCGCCGCCATCGATCAACAGACTCTGTCCGGTCATAAACCGGTTGGTCACGCCCACAAAGTAGATCCACTCGGCGATCTCTTGGGCGGTGGCCCAGCGTTTAAGCGGCGTGAGCTCCATAATCTGGTTCCACAGGTGCTCGTCTTCCATCACGCAACGGTTGAGCGGCGTGATAACGCCGCCCGGGTCCACACTGTTGGCGATGGCCTGCGGTGCCAGGCGGTTTGCGAGGTTCTTAGTGTAGGCGATAACGCCGCCCTTGCTGGCGGCATAGGCGGGAAACTCCGATCCAGTATGCCCGCTCGCCGACCCCACATTGACCACGGATTTGATAGCCGGCGCAGGCTTGGCGGCGAGCCCCTCCCCCACAAAGGCGTAGCGCTCGGTCACGTTGATGGTGCCACACAGGTTGGCGGCGATGTCGTCGGCCGAATCCTGCGTACCGGCAACGTTCACGATTACCTGAGGCTCAAGGTCGCTTGGAAACGAGTCCGGCTCGCGGACATCAACGATCAGATGGCGGTAGCGCTCGTGTTCGATCGCCGGCGGCAGCAGATCAAAGCCCACGACCTCGTGGCCCTCATCCAAAAAGCGCTGCACGCACGCGGCTCCGATACCGCCCGAAGCGCCCGTGATCAAAACCCGCATACTTGCTCCTTAGGCGGTTGCGTGGCGCTCGAGGTACTCGGAACCCACATTCTCGCGCTCCCAGCCGCGCACGACCTTGTAGCCCACGGGGCTCAGGAAGACCTCGCACAGCAGCTCGGCAACAGCGCCGGTCAGCGAGCACATGAGGACCTGCACCCAGGTCCAACCAAAGAACGTGTGGCTCACCACGATGGCGAAGACCAGGTTGTCGATAAACTGGCCAACACCCGTGGACACATAGGAACGGAAGGCAAAGCTCGCAAAATTATTCTTTTTGAGCATGCGGCCGAGCGACTGGTTGAGCGTGGAGTTAACCACGGCAGAGACGAGCATTGCCAGCGAAGAGCCCAGCACCACGTACCAGGTGCCACCGATGGTGGCGTTAAGGGCGGTGTTGACCTCGATCATGCCCGTGTCGTAGTAGGCGCCCCACATACCGGGCGTGAGCGAGCATGCCCAAAAGCACAGGCTCACGGCCAGGTTGACCAGCAGCGCGAGGATAGAGATTTTGATGGATGCCTTGGCGCCAAAGCGCTTGCAGATCATGTCCTGGCACAAAAACGAAACCCAGCTCACCACAAAGCCGCAATCGAGTGCCAGATACGGCAGGCTGATGAGCTCCTTGTTGGCCAGCAGGTTCATCATGATGACGCTCACGAAAAACAGCGAAACCGTTGCCGCGGGAATGCTCCGCAACAGGACCTTATAGTCCTCCATGACCTTCTTGATCATTATGTACTCCTTTGGTTTTAGGTTTAACGAGCAGGATATCGGACCCGAACTGCTCGGACGTCTCGGTCTTGAGACGACGGTGGGTATGATAGCCGCTCACACGGCATCAGGCAAGTAAATGGCGCGGCAACCCCGCAGGACCACCGCGCCGATGCGTTAAAAGGCTACGTTGCCAAACTCCGACAGGATCAGGTCGGGGTTGTGGTCGGTTGCCCAATCCACGTTCCACGGGCTCGTGAACAGCAGCAGCTTACCGCCGCGCATGTCCTCGACACGCAGGGTGTCGCGCGTGAGCGAAAGGCCCGGGATATCGATAGTGTCGGGGTCGTTCTGGATCCAGCGGATG
>CABUTH010000247.1 GCA_902494465.1 uncultured Collinsella sp. | reverse complement strand
GACGCCATGGCCGAGACGCCCGCCGTCATGCCGCAGCTTCACTTGGCCGTTCAGTCGGGCTCCACGCGTATCCTCAAAGAGATGAATCGCCGTTATACACGCGAGGACTATCTGGGCCTGGTCGATCGCATTCGCAACCGCATGCCCGATATCGCGCTCTCGACCGATATTATCGTTGGCTTCCCGGGCGAGACTGAAGAGGACTTTGAGCAGACGCTCTCACTTGCCGAGACGGTCCGCTATGCTCAGGCCTATACCTTCATCTATTCCAAGCGCGCCGGTACCCCGGCCGCAGAGATTGACGATCCTACGCCGCATGAGGTTATTCTCGAGCGTTTCAACCGCCTGGTTAAGGTTATCGAGACTACGGCACACGAGTATAACCAGGGTGAGCTTCATACTGTGGTGCCGGCGCTCATTGAGGGAACGAGTAAAAAGAACGACGCGGTCCTGCTGGGCAAGAGTCCCAAGAATCAGACCGTGCATGCGCCTATCCCCGAGGGTTACAGCATCGATCAGCTTGTTGGCAAGATCGTTGATGTTGACGTTGACGTTGCCAAGACCTGGTATTTGTCCGGCTCCGTTGTGGGCGAGCCGCGCTAATGGTTTCTCCCAGGGCAGGACTTTCCGCCGTTGCGATCGTCGGTCCGACGGCGGTTGGTAAGAGTGATGTTGCCGACCGTTTGGCAGCTCGTCTTTCGTCCGAAGTGCTGTCGTGCGATGCGATGCAAATCTATCGCGGCATGGACATCGGTACCGCAAAGATGGCGCCCGATGAGTGTACGGTGCCGCTGCGTCTCGTCGACATTGTAGAGCCGGGTGTGGCATATTCTGCTGCGCTTTATCAGGCTGACGCTCGCGCGCATGTTGAACGTCTCCTTGGTTCGGGTTGCCTGCCGGTTTTTTGCGGAGGTACGGGGCTGTATCTCAAGGCCGCCCTCGATGAAATGGACTTTCCTTCGGGTGAACTTGAGGACGATCGTCGTATGGGCTATCAGGAGCTTGCCGAGCGTATTGGCGAGGAAGAGCTGCATGCCCTGCTTGCCGAGCGCGACCCAGAATCGGCTGCTGTTATTCATCCCCATAATGTGCGCCGTGTGATTCGTGCGCTCGAGATGCATGATGATGGTATCTCCTATGCACAGCAAAAAAGTCAGTTTAGTGTTCCGCGCGAGCATTATCATGCTCTATGGTTTGGTCTGACGCGTAATCGCGAGGTGCTCTACGAGCGCATTAACCTGCGCGTCGATCTGATGTTTGAGCAGGGTCTTGTCGATGAGGTTCGCGGTCTTATGGACCAGGGGCTGGGAGATGCCCTGACTTCGATGCAGGCAATTGGCTATAAAGAGATCATTGATGCTTTCAATGGCGTGATTTCTATGGATGAGGCTCGCGAACTCATCAAGATGCGTTCGCGTCGCTATGCCAAACGTCAGCTTTCGTGGTTTAAGCGCGACGACCGTATCGTGTGGTTTGATATGGACGAGTTTACGATCGATGAGGTCGTTGAAGATATCCTGCATCGTATTGAGGCTGTCTAATGGCCCGTTTCCCCCTTGTTCCCACGGCACCCGAGCCCGAGCGTGCCATTTTAGTTGGTGTTGAGTGGCGCGACAATGCATGGCCACTCGATCGATCGCTCGATGAGCTGGAGCGCCTTGCCTATACGGCTGGTGCCCAGTGCGTGGCTCGCTTGTCTCAGCGTTTGGTAAAGCCGTATCCCAAATCGTTTATCGGCTCCGGTAAGGTTGAGGAGCTTTGCGGCCTGGTGCATCGCATGGATGCCGATGTTGTTATCTTCGACGACGATTTATCGCCCTCGCAGCAGTCCTATTTGGAGAAAGCCGTAGGCGAGCCGGTAAAGATTATCGATCGTACAGCACTGATCCTGGATATCTTTGGCCTGCATGCTCAGACGCGTGAGGGACGCCTACAGGTACAGCTGGCACAGCTTCAATATCTGTTGCCTCGTCTGCGCGGCATGTGGAGCCATCTTGCCAAGGAGCAGACGCGCGGCGGCATCGGCTCACGTTTTGGTCAGGGCGAAAGTCAGCTCGAGGTCGACCGTCGCCTCATTCGTAATAAGATCGCTGCGCTTCGTCGTGAGCTCAAGCAGGTTGAACAGCGTCGCGATGTTCAATCCAAGAGCCGCATTGAGTCACCGGCGTTTCGCGTCTCGTTAGCCGGTTATACCAATGCCGGTAAATCGACGTTGCT
>CABUTH010000246.1 GCA_902494465.1 uncultured Collinsella sp. | reverse complement strand
GCGTGCGGCCAAAATCAGTTGCGTGCATGGGGCGACTCCCGGCGTATGACGTGACGGTGCGGTCGCGCTCAGGTCGAATTGCCCCCGATTGTGGCTGCACGGCGAATACTAACGTCTACTCTATCAGGTCGTTGTGGCGCTCGATAGCATCCGCTACCGTACCGCCCTCATCCACAATAAGCGAACGGCGCTTGGGTGAGATGATGCGCTGAGCGGGGTATACGCCGCGGTGTCCGCCGGTTAGGTAGCTGATAAAGGCCACGATGACAAAGAACCCGGCGGCCGTGCCGTGGAACAGGTCGATGGCCATCATGCAGGTGGTGATGGGCACGTTGAGGCCGGCACAGAACACGCCGAGCATGCCCAGCGCCGCCAGAAAGCTGGGGTCGATTCCGACGAGGCAACCGATCCAGCCGCCGAGCGCCGCACCGATGCCAAACAGGGGCGTGACCTCGCCGCCTTGGAAGCCTGCGCCCAGGGTGAGGGCCGTAACCACGAGCTTGATGGCTGCGTCCGCCAGGGTGGTGTTGCCGGCGAACCCAGCGCCCGAGAGCCAGGTGGCAAGGCCGGCATACTTCCAGGCGTCGAGCATCGCGTAGGCCGCGAGCACCACGAGCGCACCCACGAGCGCGCGAACGAGGTAATTGGTGATAATGCGACCGTACAGGCTCTTGACGGTTCGAACCGACCAGGCAAAGAGGCGTGCCGTCAGACCGAAGATGATGGCGCTGATAACAACGATGGCAACCGTCCGCGGTGTCATGGCGGGAACGCTGGCGATGGCATTCGCCTCGTACTCGGTACCCAGGGCGAGTGATGTAAAGTAGCCGGTAAACGAGGCGACCAGGCAGTAGATGCCCGCGGTGTAGTCGATCTTGCCGATAAAACACATCTCCATGCCAAAGAACGCGCCGGCAAGGGGCGAACCGAATACGGCGCCAAAGGCCGACGAGATGCCGGCGAGCATGAGGTCGTGGTGGTCATGCTTTTTGAGGTGGGCGAGGCTCGAGATGTTGCTGGCGATGGTGCCGCCAATCTGCACCGCGGCTCCCTCGCGACCGGCCGATCCGCCGGTGAGGTGCGTGAGCGTGGAGCAGACGAAGGTGAGGACGGCCATGCGCATATGGATGAGGCGTGTGCCCAGAGCGGAGTCGATGACCAGGTTGTTACCGCGTTTGGCGGCAAGACCGTGGTTTTTGTACACCCATGCGGTGGCAACGCCCACAACGGGAAGCAGCGCGTAAATCCACGCATGGTGCTCGCGATAGTCGGTCGCGATATTCAGCGAGGCCAAAAACGCCCAGGCGGCAACGCCCATGGCGAGCGAGACGATGACGACGAGTGCGAGCAACTTAGCGCTCGCGAGTAGGTTGCGGGCGTTGCGGCGCGTGTCGGCAGCCAAGAGGTGCTCGGAGCGGGTGAGCTGATGCCTGCCTGCCGTGATGACGTCGTTCAGGGAGAAAAAACCGCCTTCGTCGAGCGGCTGGGAATGATCCTGCGCTTCGTTTGCGCTTTCGCGTTTGTCGTTATGAGCCATACGTTCCTCTTTTAGGTTGCAACGCAAGCATTATAAAACGCGGTAAACGCGACGAGCCGGTGGGTTGGTTTCCATTCTGTTTCGCGGCCTGCAACCGACAGGTGTATTTGCTGGTGCAGGCCGAGTCGCGGTCGTGCGTCGGGGGATTATACTGAGACAAGCATAAAGAATCGGCGCCCCTGTTGTGCGCCGTGGCATTAAGAGGTGCATATGGCAGAGAAACTCATTCCGTTGGAGGACGCGCAGTCGATTGTTCTGTCGCACGTTGCTCCGACCGATCTGGTCGAGATTCCCGTGTGGCAGGCGGCTGGTTTTCCCTTGGCCGAGGACGCGGTGGCTGATATCGACATCTCGCCGTTTGCCAACAGCGCTATGGACGGATATGCCGTGCGGTCGGCGGACTTGGCGCAGGCATCTGGCGAGGCACCGGTGACGCTCGATGTTATCGGACATGAGGCCGCGGGCCATGTGTTTGAGGGCACAATCGGAGTGGGCGAGACGGTCCGCATCATGACGGGCGCGCCGGTACCCGAAGGTGCCGATGCCGTGGTGAAGTACGAGATCGTCGATGTGCTCGATGGCGACGGCAACGAGGGCTCGCACGTTCGTTTCTCGGCGCCTGCCAAGGTAGGGGAGAACGTTCGCTCTGCCGCCGAGGAGGCCCATGCCGGCGATGTTGTGATGCACGTCGGCGAGGTCGTGGCTCCGGCGGGCGCGGGTCTGCTGGCAAGCGCCGGATACGCGCGCGTGAAGGTGCACGCCGCCCCGCGTGTGGGCATCATCTCGCTGG
>CABUTH010000245.1 GCA_902494465.1 uncultured Collinsella sp. | reverse complement strand
TGGAAACCCCGCAGGCCCCGCGGCCGGTGGGAGCAACGCTACTTCACGACTAAGATGTCGCAGTCCGTATTGCGCAGCAGGAACGTCGAAATCGAACCCAGGAGCGCATACTTGATCGAGGACAGGCCGCGGGCGCCGCAGAGCACCAGGTCGGGCTTGACCACGTCGAGCATCTCGTCCTTGAGTGTCTCGCGAATGCGGCCGGCGCGAATCATGACTTCGACCTCGGGAATGTCGGGATTGGCCTTGGCCTCTTCGAGCTGTTTGGCGATGGAGTTCTTAAATGCCTCCTCTAGGCCGTTGACCAGATCGACCGGATAGGAACCGGCGCTCTCGAGTGCCGTGGAATCGATGACGTGGCCGATGATCAGCTTAGCGCCGTTGTTCGCGGCGACTTTGATGGCGCGTGCGAGCACAAAATCCTGCTGTTCAGTACCGTCGAGTGAAACAAATACCTTGGTGTAGCCCTCGTTCATGGTTTCCTCCTTGGTCTATCGCACGGGCGCGGGGCTCGTGCGTCGGGCGGGCACGGGTGCGTTGACCGCCGGACACTTTATCTTGTTGCAGTTATACCCAAGGATTTCGGTTTAACTGCTCGCAATTCTGTGAACGGGCGAGTTTTTTGGTAAGGGTAGGCGCGGTCGCACCGCCAACGGTTGATAATGGGACATCGCCCGCATCGTCCGCAGAGCATCTACCGGCGGGTGTCTAACGAGGGGGTCCCTTTGGATATTATCGAGCTTCTAAAATCTGCCTTCATGGGCCTGGTCGAGGGCATCACCGAATGGCTGCCCGTTTCGTCGACGGGTCACATGATCTTGGTGGACGAGTTCGTCAAGATGAACGTGAGCGAGACGTTCTGGAATATGTTCCTGGTCGTGATTCAGCTCGGCGCCATTCTGGCCGTCTGCGTGCTGTTCTTCCATGAACTCAATCCGTTCTCGCCCAGCAAGGGCAAGGAGGGCCGTCGCGACACCTGGGTGCTGTGGGGCAAGATTGTGCTCGGTTGCATTCCTGCGGCGGCGATCGGCCTGCCGCTCAACGACTGGATGGAGGAGCATTTTTACAATGCTCCCGTCGTGGCGCTGGCGCTCATTGTGTACGGCGTGCTGTTTATCGTGATCGAGAACTGGCGCGCGAGCAAGCGCGAGGAAATGACCGTTGCCGGTTCGTTTGGTTCGCGTGCTGTGGTGTCGGGTGGACGTCCTGCCGGTGCGCACTTTGCGGCGCCCGCCGCGGCTACCGCTGAGGATGAGGACGATGACGAGAGTCTGGACTTTGGTTCCATCGCCACGCTCGAGGATCTAAGCTGGAAGACTGCGCTGGGTATCGGCTGCTTCCAGGTGCTTTCGCTGGTGCCTGGTACGTCTCGCTCCGGTTCTACCATCATCGGCGGCCTGCTTTTGGGCTGCACGCGCTCGGTGGCGTCTAAGTTCACGTTCTTCCTGGCTATTCCCGTTATGTTTGGCGCAAGTGCGCTCAAGCTGGTCAAGTACTTTATTAAGGGCGGTACTTTCGGCACCAACGAGATCGCCATCTTGGGCGTGGGCTGCGTCGTCGCCTTTGTGGTGTCGCTCATTGCCATCAAGTGGCTTATGGGCTTCGTCCGCCGTCACGACTTTAAGTGCTTCGGCGTCTACCGCATCATCCTGGGCATCGTGGTGCTCGCATACTTCTTTGTCCTGGAGCCCATGCTCGGCCTGTAACTTGGTTGACGCTGCGCGGCGGCCAGAGCGACAACTTGTCATTCAAAGAGGGTGGCATGACCAAAAGGTCTATGCCGCCCTCTTTTTTGGGCGATGGGGCGGGCCTGACGGTGGCGCACGGAGTCGTGGTGTGATTTGCGTCGGTGTCCGCGCGGCTCGGTATACTGGTACGGCTCAAACTATGGCGCTGCCCGCAGGCGCGCCGTCCGTCAGATGAGGAGTCGCCCATGACCCAGCCCTTGCCCTGGGAAAAGAACGCCGCGGTACCCGTGCCGCCTGCGCCGGAACCCGTGCCGCTCGATGCATACACCGCCCCCGCTGCGCCGGAGCCCGAGCTCGTTCCGCTCGACATCTACGACGCCCCGGCTCCGGCGCCCAAACCTGCCAAGCCGCTCGTCGACATCGACAGCCTTAATCCCGCCCAGCGCGAGGCGGGCCTGTCCTCCGAGGGCCCGTTGCTGGTGCTCGCCGGCGCCGGCTCGGGCAAGACCCGCGTCTTGACCTTCCGCATCGCACATATGCTCGGCGACCTGGGTGTTAAGCCTTGGCAGGTTCTTGCCATCACGTTTACCAACAAGGCTGCGGCCGAGATGCGCGAGCGTCTGGCGGCACTCATCCCAAGCGGC
>CABUTH010000244.1 GCA_902494465.1 uncultured Collinsella sp. | reverse complement strand
GTTCCGAGGGCTTTAGTATTTGGTCGCCTGCTCGGACAGTCCTGCTCGCACGGAGGCCACATTAAGTGGCCTCCGGCTCGTGCGGAACTCGCGATCGACCAAATACTAAAGCCCTCGGAACTTAGGATACATGGTAGGGGCACGCTTGCTGCAAAATTCATCAGCTGGGAACCTATTCTGCGTCCCATGTCGACTCATCTTCACCACCGGTTAATAAAAAGAGGTACCGGTTGTTCCGGTACCTCTTTTTGGCGTGTTTCTATTTGGCTGTGGCTTTTCTCGTAAACCTACAGGCCGCAGGCTGCTTTGAGTTCTTCGACTCGGTCGGTATTCTCCCAGGTGAAGTCGGCGTCTTCGCGGCCGAAGTGGCCGTAGGCTGCCGTCTTTTCGTAGATGGGGCGACGCAGGTCTAGGTCGCGGATGATTGCGCCCGGGCGCAGGTCGAAGGTCTTCTCTACGGCCTCGACGATCTTGTCCTCGGCAACATGCGCGGTACCGAAGGTGTCGACCATGATTGAGAGGGGCTTGGAAACGCCGATGGCGTAAGCAAGCTCGACTTCGCAGCGGTCGGCCAGGCCGGCGGCGACCACGTTCTTGGCGACCCAGCGCGCGGCATACGCGGCGGAGCGGTCGACCTTGGTGCAGTCCTTGCCACTAAAGGCACCGCCGCCGTGACGGCCGTAGCCGCCGTAGGTGTCGACGATGATCTTGCGGCCGGTGAGGCCCGTGTCGCCCATGGGGCCGCCCACGACAAAGCGACCGGTGGGGTTCACGTAGATGTCCGCGTTGTTCCACGGCATGTTTTCGGCGGCCATGACCGGGGTGATGACGTGCTCGATGAGGTCGGCCTTGATCTTGCCCATGTCCTCGATCTCGGCGGCGTGCTGCGTGGAGATGACGATGGTCGTGACCTCGACGGGCTTGCCTTCCTCGTAGCGCACGGTGACCTGAGTCTTGCCGTCGGGACGCAGGTAGGCGAGGGTACCGTCGTGACGCACGGCGGCCAGGCGCTCGGCCAGGCGGCTTGCCAGGTAGTGCGGCATGGGCATGAGGGTCTTGGTCTCGTTGGAGGCATAACCGAACATCATGCCCTGGTCGCCGGCACCGATCAGGTCGATCGGGTCGGTGGTAGCGCCGGTCTGGGTCTCGAAGGACTCGTCAACGCCCTGGGCGATATCGGGCGACTGCTCGTGGATGAGGCTCATGACGCCGCAGGTGTCGCAGTCAAAACCGAACTTGGCACGGTTGTAGCCAATGCGGCGGATGACGCCGCGGGCGATTTCCTGTACGTCGACGTAGGCCTGGGTGCGAATCTCGCCGGCGACAATGACGGTGCCGGTGGTCACGAGGGTCTCGCAGGCGCAGCGGACGTTCTCCACGTTGGCAGGCACGCCGTTGGGGGCGATGTAGCCCTGCTCCTGCAGCTCTATTTCTTTGGCGAGGATTGCATCGAGGACGGCGTCGCTGATCTGGTCAGCGATCTTATCGGGATGACCTTCGGTCACCGACTCCGACGTAAAAACAAAGGACCCGTGTTGGGGTGGGATGGAACGAAGTTCTTCTGACATGATTGTCCTTTCAAAAACGTGTCCCGGCGACCGTTACCATTCCGCCAGGCTCTCTATGCAAGGGCACATCATAGCGCGTAAATCAAACATTCACACCCTTTCCGCACCTACTCATTGGGGACAGACATTAAATGAGCAGCCTTACCTAAGTGCCGACGGGTTGCCCAAAGACTGGTCATTTAAGTCTGTCCCCAATGAGTAGGTCGGTGCCCTTTGTGCGGAGGTTGCTTTGATGCTTTATACTGGTGCGGTTAGACATCCATCCTGCAATCGAGGAGATTTCCATGGCATCAGACGTTCGCGTCCGCTTTGCACCCTCACCGACGGGCAAGCTGCACATCGGCGGCGCCCGCACCGCTATCTATAACTGGGCTTTCGCCCGTGCTAACGGCGGCACGTTCATCCTGCGCATCGACGACACCGACCCCACCCGCTCTACCGACGAGAACACGCAGATCATCCTGCGCGCCATGCGTTGGCTGGGCCTGGACTGGGACGAGGGTCCCGAGGTGGGCGGCGATTTTGGCCCCTACGCCCAGACCGAGCGCCTGGACCTGTACAAGCAGGCCGCCCAGAAGCTTTGGGACGAGGGCAAGGCCTATCCCTGCTTCTGCACCAAGGAGCAGCTCGACGCCGACCGCAAGGCCGCGCAGGAGCGCAAGGACCCCTTCCAGGGCTATCAGCGCCGTTGCCGCAATCTTGATCCCGAGGAGGCCCGCCGTCGCATCGAGGCCGGCGAGTCCTACGTCCTTCGCATCAAGGTGCCCGAGGACCGCGGC
>CABUTH010000243.1 GCA_902494465.1 uncultured Collinsella sp. | reverse complement strand
GGCAACCTGCGCTCCAAGGGCGAACTTGATGTTTCCGAGATTGCGGCCAACTTTGGCGGAGGTGGGCACCACGCTGCCGCCGGCTTTACCAACGCCGGAACGATTTCCGAGACGCTCACCGCGGCACTTCCCATGCTGGCCGAGCTGGTAGGGGAGGATCCCGCTTCGGTGACCGTCGAGCTCTAACTTTTTGGATGGTACATGGCTCGTCGTACACCTTCTCAACTTAATCTGCTGCTCGCCGTCGATAAGCCGGTGGGCTGCACGTCCCACGACGTGGTTTCGCAATGCCGACGCGCCCTCCATGAGCGGCGCGTCGGTCATGCCGGAACGCTCGACCCCATGGCATCGGGTGTCATGGTGGTGGGCGTGGGCCAGGCAACGCGTCTGCTGGGCATGCTCACGCTCGATACCAAAAGCTACGTCGCCGACATCTCGTTTGGCGTCGAGACCAATACCGATGATGCGGAAGGCGAGGCTGTCCGCACAGTGCCCATTGCCGCCGACCTGCGCGATCCGGCCTATGCCCGCGAGCGCCTGTCCGCCATGCTGGGCCCGCAGATGCAGGTGCCTCCGGCGTTTTCGGCCATTTCGGTCAACGGCGTGCGCGCCTATAAGGCTGCGCGCGGGGGCAATGCCGTGTCACTGCCCCCGCGTCCGGTCGAGGTGTACTCCGCCGACCTGATTGCCGTGGGCGGCGAGGACGACGTTTGCGTTTGGACCGTGGCGTTTTCGGTGAGTAAGGGCACCTATATCCGTGCGCTCGCTCGCGACCTGGGTCGTGCCTGCGACAACGCGGCGCATATTTCTGCATTGCGCCGTACGGCCTCCGGTGTTGTTTCCATCGGTGCCTGCCATGCGGTCGAGGAACTTTCTGCCGAGTCCGCTGCCGGCTTTGCCTTAGATCCCATTGCGGCGCTTGGCGCCACGCGCGTCGACTTGCCGGGTAATCTTGCCGACGATCTGCTGTGCGGACGTCGTATTCCTATTGAGCGCGCGCTTGCGGGCTTCGATGCCTCGAAGGCGCCGTTTGCGCTGGTGCTCGATGGCGGGCTCAAGGCGCTTGCCCGTATCGAGGGCGGTCGCTTTGTTATGGAGCATGTCTTTCCGCAGGCGATCGGCGGTGTTCGATGATGCTGGCCTCCCACGAGCTCGCGCGTATTTTTTTCGCGGGCGAGTCGGATGAGGCCCGCATAGTCGCCGCCGATGCATTTGATGATTGCGCTTGCCTGGGCGCCGCGTCTATCGCCATCGGCGTGTTCGATGGCGTGCATCGGGGGCATCGCGAACTGATCGACGCGGTCGTTCGCGATGCGCGCGCCCGTGGCTGCAAGGCGGTCGTGGTCACTTTCGATCCCGACCCGGACGTCGTGGTGAGTCCCTCGCCCGCTCAAAAACTGATGACGACGGCCGACCGTCTGCATGCCCTGGCTCTCACCGGGGTCGATGCGGTCGTAGCCGCTCCCTTTACGCCCGCGGTGGCGGCTCTCGACCATGCGGGCTTTCTTAAGCTGCTGTCGCGCGTCGTCGATATCCGCTCGATCCGTGTGGGTAGCGACTTTAGGTTAGGCCGCGGCGGTGCCTCGGGTGTTGCCGAGATGCAGGCTTGGGGAGCCGAGCGCGGCGTTGACGTCTATGGCCACGAGCTGCTGTGCGTCGATGGGCAGACGATCTGCGCCACCCGTATTCGCCAGGAGCTCCGCCAGTGTCATGTTGAGCTTGCCGCCGAGCTGCTCGGCCGCCCGTATATGCTGCGCGGTCTTGTTGCCGGTGGTCGTCACCAGGGCTCCGACATGGGTTTTCCCACGGCAAACATTCAGGTGCCTGAGGGCATTCAGGTGCCTGCCGATGGCGTTTATGAGGGCCTGGTGCTGGTCGACGATACCGTATGGCCCGCCGCCGTCAACGTGGGCCTGCCGCCGACGTATGCCGATGATGCCGCCTCGGCGCATCTCGAGGCCAACTTGATCGGGTATGCGGGCGACCTGTATGGCGCCTCGGTGTCGCTGGCGTTTACGCGTTGGCTGCGCCCGTCGCGCGTGTTCGATTCGCTGGACGAGCTTATCGCGACGGTCGAGGGTAATATTGACGATATCCGTCATCATTTGGGTGAGCAGGGGGTGAGCATCCGTGATTAGCGATGAGGAAAAAGACCAGGTACGCGCTGCGTCCGATCTGGTTGCCATCGTGCAGGAAACGGTTGAGCTCAAGCTTCGCGGCCATGAGTTTTGGGGCTGCTGCCCGTTTCATGGCGAAAAGACTCCGTCCTTCCACATTATTCCCGCCACGCAGGTGTGGCATTGCTTTGGCTGCGGCGAGGGTGGCGACGTCTTCACCTATATCATGAAGCGCGAGAACCTGAGCTTTCCCG
>CABUTH010000242.1 GCA_902494465.1 uncultured Collinsella sp. | reverse complement strand
TCATGGCCTGACCGCCGCGGGCATGCACCAGGCGGCTGATCTCGGCCAGGCCGCGCGTCATGATAAGGGCAAGCGTATTGTCGCCGGCACCGGTGCCGGCGGAGATGCCGCACACGATGGCGATAACGTTTTTCATGGCACCGCAAACCTCGACGCCGGTCATGTCCTGCGACAGGTAGATGCGGAAGGCCGTGGATAGGAGCAGGTCCTTAAAGGTCTCCCCTATCTGCGGATCTTTGCTTGCGATGCCGGCGGCAGAAAGTCCGCCGCGGCAGATTTCCTCAGCATGGTTGGGGCCCGAGAGCGCCGCCACGCGCGACTCGTTGCCGATCTCGCTGGCGATGACCTCGCTCATGAGCAGGCCGGACTCGGGCTCAATGCCCTTGGTGAGGCACAGAACCGGCGTCTCGTCCGCGATGTACGGCGCCGCCTGGTGGCAGACGTCGCGCAGGTGCGTCGAAGGCACGGCAAAGATGATCGCATCGGCACCGTCGAGCGCCTGGGCGAGCTCGGTCGTTGCCACCACGTTGTCCGGCAGCTCGTAGCCCACCAGATAGCGAGGGTTTCGGTGCTCGCCGTTAATACCGGCGGCCGTCTGCTCGCTGTGGGCCCACATGGTCACGCGCTCGGCCCGCGCGGCGGCAAGGCCCGCGACGGCGGTTCCCCAGGAGCCGGAGCCAATCAGCGCAACATTCATGACTCTCTCCTACTTATCGTCGGGCTCGGTGACGCGCTTGGTAAACGAGAGCTTGGACTCCTTACCCGTCATGAGCTTTTTGATGTTCGCACGATGGGCCCACACCACAGTAATGCCGATCAGCGCCATGCAAAACTTAAGTCCGAGGCTGCTGTACGGAAAGACCGCGCAGGCAGCGATGGGAAGACCGATGGCCGCGGCAAGCGAGCCCACCGACACAAACTTGGTGATGGCGACGGCCACGATAAACATGCCCAGCAGCGACAGGCCAATAGGCCAGTACCAGGCGAGGATGACGCCCAGACCAACTGCGATGCCCTTGCCGCCATGGAAGTTGAGGTAGGGCGAGAAGATATGGCCCCACACGGCTGCCAGGCAGATGACGCCGAGCATCCAGTCGCCGGCGGCACCGGGGGCCATAATGCTCACTGGGAAGCCATAGCCCAAGTCGGCAATGAGCGGACGCGCGATAAGGACGCAGATGGCGCCCTTAAGGCAGTCGAGCAGCAGCGTGAGCGCGGCCACCTTGGGGCCGGCCACGCGCAGTGCGTTGGTGGTGCCGATGTTGCCGGAGCCAGCCTTGCGAATGTCGGTGTGGTTGAACACGCGGCCCAGGATCAGTCCAAACGGAATCGCCCCGATAAAGAACGAGACCACGGCGCAGATGGCGGTCAGCAGAATCGGACTAAGCATCCTTTTGCTCCTTCTTCCTAAAGAAGAGTCGAATGGGCGTGCCGGCAAAGTCGAAGGTCGAGCGCATACGGTTCTCCACATAGCGCTGGTAGGTGTCGTTGACCAGGTCGCTGTGGTTGACGAAGAACGTGAACGTCGGCGGGTTGACGCCCGTCTGGGTCACGTAGTGCATACGCAGGCGGCGCTTGCCGTCCACCACGGTATGACCGAACTCGCGCAGGGCGGTGAGGAACGGGTTGAGGCGTGAGGTGCTAATCTTCTGCGAGCGCGTCTTCTCGGCAGCGTCTACCATCGCCCAGATCTTCTCGACGCTGCGGCCGGTCAGGGCAGAGATGCGCAGGTACTGGGCCCAGGGAGCCATGACGCCCAGACGGCGGTCGATGGTCTCCATGCAGGCCTCACGCTTACGGTCGTCGTCGAGCAGATCCCACTTGTTGAGCAGCACAACGATGGCGCAGCCGCGCTCGATGGCCAAGCCCATGACCTTCTGGTCCTGCTCAGTGACGCCCACGGAGGCGTCGACGACGAGCAACGCTACGTCGGCGCGGTCGATGGCGCGCAGGCCGCGGACCATGGAGTAGTACTCGATGTTCTCGTACACGGTGCTCTTCTTGCGGATGCCCGCAGTGTCGACCATGCGGTAGTGCTTGCCGTTGCGCTCGACGACGGTGTCGATGGCATCGCGCGTGGTGCCGGCGATGTTGGACACGATGGAGCGGTCGGCGCCCAGGATGCGGTTAAACAGCGAGGACTTACCGGCGTTGGGTCGGCCGATGATGGCCACGTTCAGCGCATCGGGGAACTCGTCGGCGATCTCGTCCTCCTCCTCGGGCAACAGGGCCACGATGTCGTCGAGCAGGTCGCCCGTGCCGTGACCGTGCAGGGCCGAGAGCGGCGTGGGCTCACCGATGCCGAGCGAATAGAACTCCCAGATGCTGTCGTTCTCACGATCGGGGTTGTCGAGCTTGTTCACCAGCAGAAAGACCGGCTTGTCGCAGCGCTTGAGCATGCGGG
>CABUTH010000241.1 GCA_902494465.1 uncultured Collinsella sp. | reverse complement strand
TCCAGGATGGGCCAAGCCTCGCGCGAACGCTCGACGCTCGTGGCGCCCCACACGCACAGCAGGCGGAAGGCGGCATAGCGCAGCGTGGACGAAATCTCATCGAACAGCGCGGTCTCGGCGCCCTCAAAGGCATCGCCCAGCTGCTCGGGGCAGGTGGTGGCGAGCGCCGCCAGGGCATCGAGAGCCTCCCAGCGGGTCTGCGCCTCGGGGCGGTCGAGCGCCTCGATCAGCGCGGGCACGCAGGGCACGACGCGCTGCGGATCGCGCTCGGCAAGCAGGTGCAGCACGCGGGCGGCAAACTGACGGATGCGGCGCGTGGGGCAGCCGAGCTCCTGGACCAGGCGGTCGACGGCGTTCTCGTTCTCCTCTGCCAGCTGGAGCTGTGCCAGCTCCTCGTCGGTGAGCTGTTCGTCTTTGTTTTCTGCCATAGTTACCTCTTTTTACTATTTCTTAGCGTGCTTGTCAGCACCCTTGCTGTCATCGGTGACCGAGATGAGCTGTCGGTCGGCCGCGCCATTGCGACGCGCACGGCGGCGCTCCTCGGCATCGCCCGCGTCGGCGGCGGCGCGGTGAGCCTTGTTAACGTTAAAGACCTCGTCGTGCTTGCGCCACGGACCGACGGACTCGCCAAAGCTCATCTTAAGACCGGCGATAAAGCCGCCGAGCCAGCCGATCGGCGCAAACTGCACCAGCGGGAACAGCGAGAACACCCAGGTCAGTAGGACGACTGCCGCCGCTCCTGCAAAATTGGCAATCCAGTAGTCGCGCTTGGTGATCACGCGCTTTTCGCACGCCCACTGGCCGCACAAAAAGCCAATGTAGATCGCAAAGAGAAAGAGCACCAGCGCTAGTACCACGAACGTCCAGTTCATGGGCGCTACTCCCCGTGATGGTGGCCGCAGCAGCACTCATGGCCGTCGTCATGGCCGTGGCCGCCGCAGCACTCGTGGTCCTCGCCATGGTGGTGGCCACAACCGCACTCATGGTCGTCGCCGTGCTCGCCGCAACCGCAGCCGTCCTCGTGAGCGCCATGCTCCTCGGGACGATACTGCGACCAGTCCAGACCGGCGGCGATGGCGTCGGCCTCCTCCTTGTAGAGGACCGTGATGGCCTGGGTGCCCAGCTTGGCGCCACCGATGGCGTCGAGCATGTCGTAGAGCGTAAAGGCCACGTCGGCGCCGGGCAGCGCAAGCTCGCGGTCGTCGGCATAGGCGAGTGCCAAGCGCAGGTCCTTGATGAAGTGCTCAACCATAAAGCCGGGCTTGTAGTCGCCGTCGAGCGCCTTGGGCGCCAGGCTCTCCATGGCGCCGGACTTGCCGGTACCGCCCAGGATCATCTGGCGGGTCTTCTCCAGGTCAAGGCCGCTCAGCTCGGCAAATGCCATGGCGTCTGCCATGCCGACCATGCAGGCGCCCAGCGACACCTGGTTGGCGAGCTTGGCAGCCTGGCCCTTGCCGGCGCCGTCGAAGCAGCAGATGTTGGCCGCAAAGGTGGCAAGGATGTCGCGGACCGGCGCGATGTCGTTCTCGGTAGCGCCCACGATAGCCGTAAGCGTGCCGGCGATAGCACCCGACTCGCCGCCGGTGACGGGGCAGTCAAACGCCATGCGGCCGGAGACCTGGGCGGCCTCGGCAATGTCGCGCGCCAGCTCGGGCGAGCTCGTGGTGAGGTCGATCAGGACCGCGCCGGGCTTAGTGCACGCGAGCAGGCCGTCGCCCGCCAGGTAGAGCTCCTCGACCTCGGAGGGATAGCCCACCATGGTAAAGACGACATCGGCGTTCGCCGCGGCATCGGCCGGCGTATCGGCCCAGGCGGCACCGCGCTCGATAAGCGCCGCCGCCTTGGACTTGGTGCGGTTGTTGACTGTGACGGGAAAGCCGGCGTCCAAAATGTGACCGGCGATGGGGGCACCCATGATTCCGGTGCCGATAAATGCGACAGAGAGCTTATTTGCCATGAAACCTTTCCTTTTGGGTTGGGTGTTATTACCAGGTTGAATACTCGGTGCCAGCGTTTGGGCTGTGAGTTGGGATCGATTACGGCCGCATTACTTGCCTACTGACCGCGCACGCGGCGGGCGATGCGATCGGAAAGTGACGCCTTGTCGGCGCGGTTCTTACCCCAAAACGCGCAGGCCACCATGCCGGGGCCCACGTGCGAGCCAATGGTGGGACCCACGGAGCTGCGAATGATCGTGACGTCGGCGCAGCCCTCCTCCTTGCGGATGGCGGCTTCGAGCCAGTCGCCGTCCTTTTCGGCATCGGCCGTCATGATGGCGATGGGCATGGTGCGGTCGGGCACGTAGTTCTCGCGGAACGACTTGAGGATGGACTTGAGTGCCTTCTTGCGGCCGCGGTTGACGCCGATCAGCGACAGCGAGCCGGCCAGGTCGTAGGAGAGCTCAGGCTTGACATCGAGCTTTGCCGTGAGCTGCGCTGCC
>CABUTH010000240.1 GCA_902494465.1 uncultured Collinsella sp. | reverse complement strand
AGGCATACGCCGTGGGCAAGAGCCGCAAGTCGATCAGCGCCATGATGGACATCGCGCCCGACTACGCTAACGTCGAGCAGCCCGACGGCACGCTCGAACAGGTCTTTCCCGATGACATCGCCGTGGGCACCGTGATCGTGGTCAAGCCCGGCGAGCGCGTGCCTATCGACGGCGTCATCGTCGAGGGCGAAACCCAGCTCGACACCGCCGCACTCACGGGCGAGTCAGTTCCCCGCCCCGCCAAGTCCGGCGACGATATCATCAGCGGCTGCATCAACATGACGGGCCTCATCCACGTGCGCACCACCAAGCCCTTTGGCGAGTCCACCGTTGCGCGCGTCCTGGAGCTCGTTGAAAACGCCAGCGAAAAGAAGGCGCGCACCGAGAACTTCATCACGCGCTTTGCCCGCGTCTACACCCCCGCCGTCACCGGAGCCGCCGCGGTGCTCGCGCTCGGCGGCGGCCTGGTCACCGGCGCCTGGTCCAACTGGATTCTGCGCGGCCTGACCTTCCTGGTCGTCAGCTGCCCGTGCGCCCTCGTGATCAGCGTACCGTTGAGTTTCTTTGGCGGCATCGGCGGCGCGTCCAAGCTGGGCGTTCTCATCAAGGGCTCCAACTACCTCGAGACGCTCGCCGACGTGGATACCGTCGTCTTCGACAAAACCGGCACGCTCACCAACGGCACGTTCTCGGTCGTCGCGGTGCACCCCGAGGCAGGCTATACCGAGCAGTCGCTACTCGAGGTCGCGGCCCTTGCGGAGTCGTTCTCCGATCACCCCATCGCGCAGTCCGTGCGTTTCGCCTACCATGGCGAGGTCGACCCCAAGCGCGTGAGCGACTCCGCCAACGACGCGGGCCATGGCGTGACGGCGACTATCGACAGCAAGCATGTCGTCGTCGGCAACGCCAAGATGCTTGCTGCGGCCGGTATCGACGCTCCCAATTGCGAGGTCGTCGGTACGATCCTCCACGTGCTCGTCGACGGCACCTTTGCCGGCCACATCGTAATTGCCGACACCATCAAGGTCGATGCGGAGCAAACGATTCGCGACCTGCACGCCGCCGGCGTCAAGCGCACCGTCATGCTCACGGGCGACCGCGAGGAGGTTGCGGCGTCTGTGGCCAAGCAACTCGGTCTCGACGAGTTCCACGCGCAGCTGCTGCCGGGCGACAAGGTCGAACGTGTTGAAGCGCTGCTCGCGGCCGAAAGCGGCAAGGGAAAGCTCGCCTTTGTCGGCGACGGTATCAACGACGCACCCGTGCTCACCCGCGCAGACGTTGGCATTGCCATGGGCGCCATGGGTTCCGACGCCGCAATCGAGGCGGCGGACGTCGTGCTGATGGACGACAAGCCGTCCAACATCTCCCGAGCGATCCGCGTGGCGCGCAAGACCATGACGATTGTTTGGCAGAACATTATCTTTGCGCTGGGCATTAAGCTGCTGATCCTTGTGCTGGCAGCGCTGGGCATCGCCAATATGTGGCTTGCCGTCTTTGGCGACGTGGGCGTGGCGATCATCGCTATCCTGAACGCCATGCGCGCGATGGGTGTCAAGAACCTGTAGCGCCTGTGGTCCCTCCGGCCGGCGGTTCTTGGGCATCGCTTGCTGGCGGGGTTCCTTGTCTGAGTTGGACTTAGTTGGTGGGGCTACTGGTCCCGATCGCTGTCCCGCGCCGTTCCGGCGCGGGAGGCGCGCCTCTTTGGGAACGCAGAGATAGCCCAGCTGTGGTGGCGTCGCGCACCGATAGCTGCACTTTGGACTGCGTCGGACTCGTTATTCTCCGAACCCCTCTCCCCTTTTCGCTGGTTCGCGCTTTGCGCGAACTCCGCGCTACTGAGGACCTGCTAGGATTCCGAGGTTGAATCCGTCGCCTCGCCCCGTCCCAACATCGCCCTCAGCTTCTCAAAGCTCTCCTCGCTCAGGCAATGTTCCATGTGGCAGCCCTCTTGCGACGCGACCTCAGCCGAAACACCCGCATCCTCCAGCAGCCCCACGAAAAAGCAGTGGCGCTCCCACATTTGACGGGCAACCTCAAGACCGCGTTCCGTCAGATGCACGTCGCGTTTGCCCATCTCCACGTAGCCGGTGCTCTCCAAGGCCGCCATGGCTTTAGAGACGCTTGCTTTGGTTACGCCCAAGTATTCGGCAACGTCGATCGAGCGCACGATGCCCTGGCGTTCCGACAGAACGTAGATCGATTCGAGATAGTCTTCTCCGGATTCACGTAGGGCCATGGGCCGCCTTTCGCGATGATTGCTAGTTAGCCTTTGGATACTTTTCACGGCTAACTTTACCGCAAAAGTTGCCCATGTCTTACTACTTTGCCTAAAAGTTAGCCGTGTTTCACAAAACGTGCGGGACGAAAACAAAATGGGGACGCCCCGCAAGGAGTGTCCCCAGGTGCCAGGTGCCGGCCCGCAGCTACACGAGTCCAAAGTGCTTCGCAGCGTTGTAGTTGCCGTCGGCGTCCACGTCAGTCGT
>CABUTH010000239.1 GCA_902494465.1 uncultured Collinsella sp. | reverse complement strand
CTCCGCAGTTGCGGTGAAATACGGACTGTTTGCGGCCGTCGGGCGGCCAAACAGTCCGTATTTCACCGCAACTGCGGAGATGGGGCCGGCTACTTGAGGCTGCTGGCGATGAGGGGGCGGCCGAGGGCTGCCTCGAAGCGGTCGGCCATCGTGGGGTCGCTGAGCGTGTCGACTTGGTTGAGCATGACGCGTGCGGTGCTGAGTTCCATCACCCGCATCTCGGCATTGAGCACCTGTGCGACGCGCTCGGGCGTGGCGATGTCGGTGAGCTCGCAGCCGCAACGCTCGCAAAAGAGCTCGGGGCGGTGGACGGCTTCGTGGATGGGCTTGCCGAGCCCTGAGGCGCCGACGATCCAGACGATGTTGGCCGTGCCAGAGGGAATCACCGGCTCCCAGGCGGCGTGGGCCTTGAGCGGGAGCCGCTTGCTGCCGTCCGCCTCGGCCAGGACGTAGTCAAAGCGCTGCGCCAGCTGGTCGAGCGGCTCGGCAGGGGAGGAGAGCTTGCCCGTCTGGGGGTCCAAGACGCCTGCCTGGCAGATGCTTCCCCGCACAAGCCCCGCGCAGGCCTCGCAGGTGCAGCCTGGGGCGTGTGGGGCACCTGGCTTCCAGGGCGCGGCGTCCAGGCGACGGCTCGACCCGTCCCATGGCACGCCGGCGACGGGGAGCATGCGCGTGGTGGTGCAGAGGAGCACGCGGCCGCCAGCGCGCATAAGCTCAAGGCCGAGCGTCTTTAGCAAGGTCGACTTGCCACCGCTGCCGATAATCGCGGTAATGCCCGGCTCGATCCTGAGCGCCGAGGCAAGATTGCCGCTAACCGTTCCCATCTGTTCACCGCCGTATAATACTGTGATAATAAATAATCATCAGAGTAGCGGTCGAACCGCTTTTGCTCTGCTCAAACCGTAGCACAGGGAGGTGCCCCGGGAATGCTCATTTATGTTCGCGGCGCCGGCGATATCGCCACGGGTGTCGCCGCTCGCTTGGTGCGCGCCGGCGTGTCGGTCGTTATGGCCGATATCGCGGTTCCCACGTGCATCCGCCGCACAATCAGTTTTTGCGAGGCTATTCGCCTGGGCGAGGTCCAGGTCGAGGGCATTCGCGCTCGCTTGGCGCAGACGCCGGCAGAGGCGCTCGAGATTACCCAAGCGGGGGATGTTGCCGTGGTGGTGGACCCTCAGGCCAAGATGCTCGATGAGCTTAAACCCGCGGCTGTGGTCGACGCGATTCTGGCCAAGCGCAACCTGGGCACCACGCGCGACATGGCGCCTACCGTCATCGCCGTGGGGCCGGGCTTTACCGCGCCGGTCGATTGCGACGCCGTGGTCGAGACCATGCGCGGGCATTTCCTGGGCCGTGTCATTACCCAAGGTTCACCCCAGCCCAACACGGGCGTGCCGGGCATTATCGCTGGCTATGGCAAAGAGCGTGTTATCCACAGCCCCGCCGCCGGCGTGTTTCGGTCCGACCGCGCAATCGGCGACATCGTGCGCGCCGGAGACGTGATTGGCTACGCGGGCGATACGCCCATGCGCACGCAGATCGATGGCTGTCTGCGCGGGCTTTTGGCGAACGGCGTGCAGGTGACCGAGGGCTTTAAATGCGCCGATGTCGATCCGCGCGGCGATGCCAGCTATATCAACTACATTTCGGACAAGGCGACGTCGGTCGGCGGCGGCGTGCTCGAGGCACTCGCTATGCTCACCGATATCTTTAGAGGATAGAAGGCGGCAATGGAAAAGCTCGATGTTGTGAATGCGGCGCTTGCCGCCCTGCGTGCTGGCGAGACGTGCGAGCTCGTGGTCGTGGCCGGCACGGCGGGGTCGTCGCCGCGCGGCGTGGGCGCCTGGATGGCCGTCTTTGCCGACGGCAGCCAGGCGGGCACTATCGGCGGCGGCAAGATTGAGCTCTTTGCGCTGGATGAGGCGCGCGAACTCCTGAGCGCGGGACAGTCGCGTCTGGTCCGCTACACCATGGGCGGCGAGAACTCCGATACCGGCATGATCTGCGGCGGAGCCATTTGCCTGTGCTATCTGCATCTGGATGCGACCCAGGCACCGTTGTTCCAGGAAATTGCCGACGTCTTGGTCTATCGGCGCATCGGCGACTTCGTCATCGACTTTGAGCCGTTTATCGCGAGCGCGCTCGAGGGCGATGTGGCCGAGTACCATGGCGAGGCATCGCGCCATACCATTGCGGGCTGCCCCGGGCTTTCACTGGTGGAGGAGGGGGGTAACGTCACCTACACCAACGCTGCCTCTGAGATTCCCGCGGCGCACATCGAGACGCTCTGCCCCGAGGGCCTGACCTACATCTTTGGCTGCGGACACGTGGGCGCCGCGACGGCGCGCGTGCTCACGGCGGCGGGCTTTGCCGTCGTGGCCTGCGATGACCGCCCCAGCACGTTGACGCCCGAATGGGTGCCCGGTGTCTACGATCGTCGCCTGGTCGATTACAAGAACCTGAGCGAGCTGTGTCCCATCGGTCCGCGCGACTTGGTGGTCGTCGCCACGGCGG
>CABUTH010000238.1 GCA_902494465.1 uncultured Collinsella sp. | reverse complement strand
GGCCACGCGCTCGCGGATGTATTCGGGGTCGCGATGCTCGCGCTCGGCGACTTCCTTCATCTGCGGCGTGATCTGCCCGGCACGGGCGAAGTCGATTTGCGTGACGAGCTTGGGCTCGGTCTGTGTGCTCATTGGCACGGCTCCCTTCGTTGGCATTACCCATATCAGGTTTGCGGGTCAGGGCGGGCGCGCCCAATCTCAGCCTGCCGTCTTGTCCTGCAAGCTCCCCGTTTATGTAATGGGCTCAAGTATAGCTCGAATGGGTACGATTGGCCTAACGAGCGTGCCTGTGGGGAGGCGTACATGGAAGACAAGCATCTATATCGAGAGACACAATGGGACATATCGGCCGAGGAGGGCCGTGCGCACCATGGGTTGGTCGCGATTGGCTTTGCGGTGCTTCCCGTGCTGGTGATTGCCTTTTGTATTTGGACGTTTGGCGGTCGCGGCGGCGCTGCCTGGGAGTTTGAGGCCGACGATGCCCTGCCGATCATGACGGTGAAGGTCGCTGGCGGTAACACGGTGGCCGCACCGGGCGACTACTGGTATCCGCGCGACGAGTTTGTGCAGCTGCAGTTGAGCGGCGGGTCTATTCCGGGTGAAGAAATCGAACGCTTGACGTTTGATGAGGCACTCAAAACACTCACGGTGAAGCTCAAAGATCAAGGGGATGTGCCCACGACCATGGATATCGCGCTGACGGAATGGCGCCTGGAACCTCCGTCGGGCGTTACGGTATCCGACGTAGAGCACGTTAAGATTACCTACCAAGATGGCTCGACGAGCGAGATTGCAAAGGCCGATGGCTTGGCGGAGTAATGGGGTGTTTGGAAACGGCGGGCCTATTGTGCCTGCGCGTTCATGAATACCAGGGTGTTTTTGTCTGAAAGCTCGGGGATGTGCCGATAGCCGATGTCGAATGCGGTAAGTTCGCTTGCATCCTCGAGCTTGTTTTCTGCCATCCACCGCACCATGGAGCCGCGCGCCTTTTTGCTGGCGGTCGACCGTTGGATGGGCTTCCCGTTGCGGATACCCTCGCCAAAGAGGCACGTGACGGCCGTGGCGTCGTCCGCGAGGTGGGGCAGAACGGCTTTGGCATACTCTACGCTGGCGAGGTTGACGATCGTGGTGTTTGAGCCTGCCGGGGCGGTAGCCCGTGCGAGTTTGTCGCCCCAAAACGCGTAGAGGTCTCGGGCATCGTCGACGGCGAGCTTCGCGCCCATTTCCAGCCGATACGGTTCGACGGCATGAAAGGGACGAACGCACCCGTAGAGGCCGGAGAGGATCCACAGGTGGCTTTGCAGCCAGGCGAGCTGTTCGGCATCCATTACCTCGGGTGCCATGCTCTGGTACTGAATGCCGTGATAGGACATGATGGCAGGGGAGATGCGGCGCGCGATATCGGGATCGGCAAGATCGCCGTTTCCCAAGATGGGCTCGAACTCATGCAAAATGTCGAGACAAGGGGCCAGCAGCTTGTCGCTGACGTTCCACAGAGCTTGTAGACCGCTGTCGCCTTCGGTTCGTTCGATGTCCAAGAGCGCATGGTGCAGCTGGGCAGTCTCGCGCGCAAAGGGCGGAATCCCCTGAACTTCAAAAGCATCTTGTGCCGCGCGCATTTGCTTGGCGGGTGAAACGATGACCTGGAGCATGAACTCTCCTCTGCCAAAAAGAAGTTGCGGTGGAATGCGGTCTGCGCGGGCCGGTTGAAGGCCAGGTTAGTCCGTATTCCACCGCAAGTTATAAAGGGCTGGTTTGGTGCGCCTTACGAGGGTTTGCTAGGCGCGCTCGAGGAAGGCCTTGTAGCCGCGATAGGCCTCGTAGATGTCGGCCTTGTTGGCGACCTCCCACAGGGCGTGCATGGACAGGACGGCAACGCCGGAGTCGATGACGTTCATACCGTACTTGGCCATGATGTAGGCGATGGTGCCGCCGCCGCCTGCGTTGACGCGACCGAGCTCGCAGGTCTGGAAGTCCACGCCCGCCTCGTCCATGATGTCACGGATGAGGGCCACATACTCGGCATCGGCGTCGTTAGAGCCGCCCTTGCCGCGGCTGCCCGTGTACTTGTTAAAGCACAGGCCGCGACCCATGAAGGCGGCGTTCTTGGTCTCGAACTTGCCGGCATAGCCCGGGTCGAAGCCGGCGGACACGTCAGAGGAGAGCATACGGCTGCGGGCGAGCGCGCGGCGCAGGGCCAGCGGGCTATTCTCGCCGGCGAGCGTCATGATCTCGGCGACGGTGTTCTCGAAGAAGCGGCTCGTCATGCCGGTGGCGCCTACGGAGCCAATCTCCTCTTTGTCGACGATGAGCGTGATGCTCGTGCGCTCCACGTTGGCGACGTCGATCTGGGCGAGCATGGACGGATAGGCGCAGACACGATCGTCGTGGCCATAGCCCAAAATCATGGAGCGGTCGAGGCCCATGTCGCGGGCGGGACCGGCGGGCACGACCTCGATCTCGGCGGAGAGGAAGTCCTCCTCCTCGACGTCATACTGCTCCTTGAGGATATCCAGGAACATCTGCTTGACGGG
>CABUTH010000237.1 GCA_902494465.1 uncultured Collinsella sp. | reverse complement strand
GCAAGGTCACTGTGTATGCCCGATCGCGCCATATCTCTGCCATCGATGACGAGATGGAGCTGACCGAGCTTGACGGTGCCGAGATTGTGCGCGGCAAGGCGATCTGCGCCATCGATGATAACGGTCCGGTGTTCGAGACGGCTATCTTTGACGAGGACAACAATGTGGTGGGCTACGAGGAAGAGCTCGACCATGCGTCTGCCGACACAGTTGTGATTGCGGCTTCGCAGGTGCCCAAGGACAAGCTTGTGCTTACGACGGGCGGTCTGGAGACCGACCATCGCGGCCTTCTTTCGGTCGACGAGCGCGGCATGACCACCGTGCCTGGCGTCTTTGCCGCCGGCGACGTGGTCAACGGCCCGCTGACGGTTGTTCACGCCGTAGCCGGCGCCAAGCTCGCCGTCGAAGGCATGACTACCTATCTGGGCCTCTAACTCCATCCCACCCATCAGTTGCGGTGAAATACGGACTGTTTTGGCTGGCAAAAGTCTCATCTACTCCGTATTCCACCGCAACTTTTTGTGGGGATCGGATTAAAGGCGGGGGAGTGCGAGCGGGTACGGACGCGGCGGTTGCTGATACGATAAGTACGTTAGCAACTGCCGCCGAGCGGCTTAAACGAAAGGAAGCCTGTATGGAGTCATCCGCCTACCCGATGCTCTTTAGCCCGATCAAGGTCGGTACGACCGAGGTCAAGAACCGCGTCTTTATGCCGCCGGTGTCCACCAACCTGGCCGATCATGGCTATGTGACTGACGACTTGGTCGATCATTACCGTGCCCGTGCCAAGGGCGGCGTGGGCCTCATCATCACCGAGGTCGTGACGGTCGAGCCCACCTATACCTATCTGCCGGGTGACATGTGCTGCTACGACGACACGTTTATCCCCGGCTGGGAAAAGCTCGCCGCGGCCGTCCACGAGTACGGCTGCAAGATCATGCCGCAGCTCTTCCACCCCGCCTACATGGCCTTTAACATCCCGGGCACGCCGCGCTTGATCGCTCCGTCCTTTGTGGGCCCGTCTTACGCCCGCGAGGCACCGCGCCCCATCACGGTCGACGAGATTCACGAGCTCACGCATCAGTTTGGCGACGCTGCCGTGCGTATGCAGAAGGCCGGTGTCGATGGCGTTGAGGTCCACGCAGCGCACGCCCACGGTATGCTCGGCGGCTTTTTGACTCCGCTCTACAACAAGCGTACCGACGAGTACGGCGGCTCGCTCGATGCCCGCATGCGCTTCCTGCTCGAGGTCATCGCCGAGATTCGCGAGCGCTGCGGCAAGGACTTTATCATCGACGTCCGCATCTCGGGCGATGAGTACACCGATGGCGGTCTGACCCTCAACGATATGATTTATGTCTCGCGTCGCCTGGAGAAGGCCGGCGTCGACATGATTCATGTGTCGGGCGGCACCACCATCAAGCGCGGCTCCGCGATTCCCGCCGCCGGTACCCAGCAGGCCTCGCACGCCGCCTGCTCGCGCGAGATTAAGAAGCACGTCAACATTCCCGTCGCCACCGTCGGCCGCATCAACGAGGCCTGGATCGCCGAGGAGCTGATCGAGGACGGCGCTGCCGACATCTGCATGATGGGCCGCGCCAATCTGTGCGATGCCGAGTTCTGCAACAAGGCCGCTGCCGGCAACGCCGACGACATCCGCCCCTGCATCGGCTGCCTGCGCTGCCTGAACGGCATTATGTTCGGCAAGCGCATCTCCTGCACCGTCAACCCGGACGTGGAGCGCGACGAGGCTGGCTACGAACCTGCTGCCGAGGCCAAGAACGTGCTCGTTGTGGGCGCTGGTCCTGCGGGCATGGAGGCAGCCTATATTGCTGCCAAGCGCGGCCACAACGTGGTGCTCGTGGATAAGCAGGATGAGCCGGGCGGCGAGATGCGCATCGCGGCCGTTCCTCCGGCAAAGCAGGAGCTCACCCGCGTGATCAAGTACCAGTATCGTCGTCTGGCCGAGGCGGGCGTGAAGTGCGTCTTTGGTACCGAGCTCTCGGCCGAGGACATTCAGCGCGACTACGCGGGCTACGAGGTTGTCCTGGCTTATGGCGCTGAGCCCATCGCCCCGGCCTTCATGCAGGGCTTTAAGCAGGTTATGACGGCTGACGACCTGCTGGGTGGCAAGGCTTTCCCGGGCAAGAAGATCGTCATCGTCGGCGGCGGCACCGTCGGTTGCGAGACGGCCGACTACCTGGCCCCGCTGGTCAACGACCTGTCGCCGGCCAACCGCGACGTCACCGTCATCGAGATGACCAAGACGCTCGCCGCCAACGAGGGCGGCGCCGGTCGCGCGGTGCTCATCACGCGCATGCTCTCCAAGGGCGTTCACGTGCTGACCGAGGCCAAGGTGACCGAGATTACCGAGGATGCCATCAGCTACGAAAAGGACGGCGAGATCCACACCATCGCCGATGCCGATACGCTGGTACTTGCCATGGGCTATCGTCCCAATACCAAGTTGGCCGACGACCTTGCTGCAGCCGGCGTTACCACCCACGTGTTGGGCGATGCCAACAAGTGCGGCAACATCCGCGACGCCATCG
>CABUTH010000236.1 GCA_902494465.1 uncultured Collinsella sp. | reverse complement strand
TTGAGGAGCAGGACGCCCTGCCGTGCCCATGGGGTTAGGTCTCCCGTGGCGGGAATGGGGCAGCCCAGATCGGCTTTGAGTTCCTTGTAAATGTTGCGCAGGCTCGGCGGCAACTTGGTTTGCGTCGCGGGGACCGAGAACGACAGCCCCATGGCCTGGTTGGGTCCGTGATAGGGGTCCTGACCCAAGATGACAACCTTGACCTGGTCGGCCGGCGTGTAGGCGAGGGCATTGAGAATGTCGTCTTGCGCCGGATAGATGGTCTGCTCGGCACGCAAAAGGGCGATGCGCTCGAGCAGCTGGTTCGTAGTGTCACGTACCGGCTGCGGCGCATCGCCCAACCAAGTTGCTATGTTGCGGTCGCGGGTCGCGGCGTCCATGGGGCTCCTTTGCGTCAGATGCTCTGTTTGCATCTATTGTAAAGGCGCACCGGTTGCCTTTATGCCGCGGCTGTATAAGGAGTGGGGTCTACGAGACGCGCTCGGGCGCTCCTGCCATGCGAGCCTGTCCATGTGCGCGAAGGCGCGGAAGCTCGACGGTTGCCACCATGACGCCGGTGAGGATGAGAGCGGCGCCAAAGAAGGCGATGGGGCTCAGGACCTCGCCGACCAGGAAGAACGAGAAGACGGCAGAGCAGACCGGCTCGAGCGAGAAGGCAAAGCCGGTGGTCTCGGCAGGCACGTGGGGCTGCACGAGCGTTTGGGTGATAAAGCCATAGGCAGAGCAGATGAGTGCGAGTGCGACGACGACCACGACCTCGCCCGGCGTGCCGGGAAGCGTGAAGCCGCCAAAGGTGAATGCAGCGATGCCTGAGAACAAGCCGCCAACGCCCAGCTGCCAAACGCCCAGGGACAGCGGATCGACTTCTTCGACAAAGCGCTTGGCCACGATAATGTGGCTGGCATAGATAAAGGCCGAGAGCAGCATGATGAGCGCGCCCGGGTTCAGGCTGGTGAAGTCGGCGCCCGAGAGCAGCAACATGCCGCAGGTGACGATGGCGGTGCCGACGAGCACTTTGCGCTCGGGGGCGCGACGCAGCAGGGCGGCGTTGGCAAACGGCACGATCACGACCGTCAGGCTCTGTAAAAAGCCGGCAGTGGAGGCAGAGGTGAGGCTAGAGCCCAGGCACATGCAGGTGAGTTCGGTTGCCATAATGGCGCCGATGATGGCGGCGCGAACCATAAGGTCGCGGTTGATACGGAAAGCGCGCTTGTGGAAGAGCAGCAGGCAGGCCACAAAGGCGATGATGCAGCGCAGCGCAACGATGCTCGTGGCGTTCATGCTGTCCATGCCGATCTTCATGAGGGGATACGAAAAGCCCCATGCGACGGGAACGGAAAATGAGAGCGCGATTGCTTTTTTGCGATCCATGGGACTCCTTTTGTTACAGAACGGTTCCGTAAAAAGGATTCTGCTCCCAGATATAGATGTAGTAAAGCGAATGTATCTTCAGTATGATTAAGAAATGCTAAAGTAGGTGCGAAAAGCGCTGGCAAAACGTTTTACGGCTGCATTGATGTGGAGGCACGATGGCATCGCGGTATCAGATCGTTTGTATGGTGGTCGACTGCGGAAGTCTTAAGGGCGCGGCGGACGAGCTGGGCTACACGCAAAGCGCGGTGAGCCAGGCCGTCAAGGCACTCGAGCGCGAGCTGGGTACCACGCTTATCGAGCGCGGAAAGCAGGGTGTGTCGCTTACACGCGACGGTAAACAATATCTGCCGTACCTGCGCCAGATCGTGACCGCCGAGGCCGAGCTCGAGGGCAAGCGCCAGGAGCTGCTGGGGCTTTCGTCGACCGATATTCGCATTGCGACGTTTACCAACGTGAGTCGAACCGTGTTGCCGCGCGTGATTCGCGACTTTGGAGTCCTGCACCCGGGCGTACACTTTACCCTCAAGCAGGGCGATTACACGCGCAACGCCCAGTGGGTGCACGATGGCGTGGTTGATTTTTGTTTTACGGCACGCGGATTTACCGCTGGGCTCGAGAAGCGTGTGGTCTATCACGACGAGTTGGTAGCATTGTTGCCGGCCGCGCATCCGCTGACGGCAAAGGAAAAGGTGACACTCGCCGATTTGGCGTCCGAGCCGTTTGTGCTGCTGGATGAGGGCGAACAGAGCCTGGTGCTCGATGCATTCGCGGCGTATGGCCTGTCGCCGCACGTGACGAGTGAGGTGACCGACGACTACACCATCATGGCGATGGTGGAGGAGGGCCTGGGCGTGAGCATGCTCTACCGTCGTACCGTTGAGGGCATGCGGGCCGATATTCGCGTACGTCCCATCGCGCACGCCCCCTCGCGCGACGTAGTGGCAGCCTGGCGTAGCTGGGATACCATGCCCATCGCCACGAGGCGCTTTATCGACTATATGAGCTCGCATATTGTCAATAAATGACTGACGTGGCGTTGAGTGCGGTGCTTAACGGGCCGTCGCTTTGGCTTGGGTGGCGCGATAGGTGCGTGCCGGGTGGCAAAGTAGTACCGCCACGACCATAAAGAACGCCGTGGTGCCCAGGCTGATGGGGTAGACCATCATGATGTTCGCAAAGGTTCGGAAGTGCGGG
>CABUTH010000235.1 GCA_902494465.1 uncultured Collinsella sp. | reverse complement strand
CACCATATGGAAGACGCGCTTCTGCTCGCCAAAGGTCAAGTTGGTCTGGAAGCCCACCAGGTTATAGGCGGTCTTCTCCTTGTTCTCGGCACGCAGCTGAATCGCCGCCCAGGGACGACGACCGGTTCGCGGGTCGATGAGGCCGACGGGCTTCATGGCGCCAAAGCGAATGGCGTCCTTGCCGGTGCGCGCAACTTCCTCGGCAGGCTGGCAGGCCTGGAACAGATCGCCGCCCTCAAAGTCTTTGAGCACCACGCGGTCAGCCGTGGTAAGCGCCTCGATAAAGGCCTCGTACTCCTCCTTGTTGAGCGGAGCGTTGAGATAGTCGCCGCTCCCCTGCTCCTCGTAGCGCGACTGCGAGAACAGCACGTCCATATCGAGCGTGGAGGCATCGACGATCGGCGCCGCGGCATCGAAGAACGCAAGGGCGTCGCCACCGACGAGCTTCATGACCTCTTCGCTCAGCGCCGGTGAACACAGCGGGCCCGCGGCAATGACCACGTGACCCTCGGGAATCTGCGTGACCTCGCCGTGCACGACCTCGATATTGGGACGAGCGGCAACCTCGGCCTCGACAAGCTCGGAAAACTTGACGCGGTCGACCGCCAGGGCACCGCCGGCGGGAACAGCCGCGCGATGGGCGCAATCGAGCAGGACTGAACCCATGCGCTCAAGCTCAGCTTTCAGCAAACCAGCCGCGGAATCCGGACGGGTCGACTTAAACGAATTGGAGCAGACGAGCTCTGCCAGATGATCGGTATGGTGGGCCGGGGAGCTCACCTGGGGGCGCATCTCGCACAGCTTTACGGCAAACCCGCGGTCTGCAAGCTGGATCGCGCACTCCGAACCCGCCAGACCGCCACCGATAACCGTCACCTGATCGAACTGCATCTGCAAACACCTTTCTAATTGACACGTTTTCCATTGTGACCGAAGGGTGTCTGGGCGTGAAGGGCAAACTTGGAGGGCGCATACCTTCCATCCATCATGCGCTCGATAAGGCCCTCGAGTTCAAGCGAACCCAAGAGTTTGAGTACGCCGACAGCATCGAGCGAGACGAGCGCCGCAATGTCGTCGACCTTGAGTGGAGAGGCGATGAGCGCATGCATCACGGTCTGCTGCGTTGGATCCAGGTCGGCAATGCCGGGAGCATCGGGGCGCGAGTAGCGCAGGGTGCCGTAGATGCGTGAGATAGCCATCTCGATAGATTCCTCGTCGATGATGCAGCAGGCACCGTTCGCAATGAGGTAATTCGTGCCACGCGACTCGGGCGATAGGATCGACCCCGGCACGGCAAGAAGTTCGCGCCCCAAATCCATAGCAGCCTCGGCTGTAGAAAACGTCCCAGAAGGCATACCCGCCTCGGATACAAAGAGGGCTTGCGACAGGGCCGCGATCACGCGATTGCGGCGCGGAAAGGCAAACTTGCGCGGACCCATGCCCCACGGAGAGATCGACACGACCGCGCCACCCGTATCGAGCGTGCGAGTAATAAGCCCCGCGCTCGAACGCGGGTAGTCCACGTCGGCGCCCGTCCCCAGCACCACGACGTGTTTGCCGCCGGCGTTGACCGCAGCCCAACCCGAGGCCTGGTCACAACCGCCCGCGCCGCCCGAAACTACCGTCACTCCCGCCTCGACCGCCACCTTTGCCGCAAGCTCTGCCACGGCAAGACCATACGGCGAGGCCTTTCGCGCACCGATGATGGAGAGCGCGGGCGTCGAAAGCGCCTCGAGGTTGCCGCGCACATAGAGCGTCTGAGGTACATCAGAAAGCTCCAAAACGGTCTCGGGATACAACGCGTCACCTGGATGCAGCTCGAAGGTCCCCTCAACCATCATTGGTCCCTCCTTCCCTGGTACATCGCCGCCTCGAGCACGTGGTCCTGCGTCACCTGCTCGCTCTCGGCGACATCTGCGATCGTGCGCGCAATGCGAACAAGGCGCACGATGCCACGCCCTGTGAGATGCGTGCGCTTCGACAGGCCGAGCACACACTTCTCCGCCGCATCATCGAGCTCAAAGGTCGAAACGACGCCGTCAATGGACCGTGTCTCGTCATCCTCGGCCTCGGCATCCGCATCGTCCATGCGGGATTCGCGCCAAGCGCGAAAGGCGCGACCGCGCACAACGTAGTCACGTAACTCGGCAGACGACATGCCCTCCGCACCCTCGATAATCACTTGAGGGTCGGGACGGGTCACATCGATCATCATGTCGATACGGTCGGCCAAAGGACCGCGCAGTTTAGACCGATAGCGCTCGACCATCGCCGCCGAGCAGCGACACGGCACCTCGCGATCGCCCAAAAAGCCGCAGGGGCAGGGATTGCTCGCAGCCAGCAGCTGAAAGCGCGACGGGAAGGTAAAAGCCCCGTCGACGCGTACGATCCTCACGTAGCCGCGCTCGATGGGCTGACGCAGCGTCTGCAGCACGCCAGTGGGAAACTCGGCAAGCTCGTCCAAAAAGAGCACGCCGCCATGAGCAAGGCTGATCTCACCCGGGTGCACCGGGCGCCCGCCGCCGATAAGGCCTGCGGTCGAAATACTGTGGTGGGGACTGCGGAAGGGCCGCTTAGAAAGCAGCGGACGCCCAGGGGGAAGCTTG
>CABUTH010000234.1 GCA_902494465.1 uncultured Collinsella sp. | reverse complement strand
GAGCGTCCTTGTCGTCCTCGTCAAACTTGACGGGACGGCCGCCCACGATCACGTCGAGGATCTCGGCGTCGACGGCGTCCTTGGCGGGCTTGGACATCTGCTCGCTCGAGAGGTGGATCAGCAGGTCGGAGATGGTAAAGACCGGATCGTCTGCCTTGTCGCCGATGTTGATGTCGACGGTGGTGCCGTCCTTTTTGCAGATGACGCCCACGAGTGCAAGCGGGGAGGCCACCCAGTGGTAGCTCTTGACGCCGCCGTAGTAGTGCGTGTCGAGGTAGGCCATGTCGCCGGCCTCGAAGGCGGGATTCTGCTTAAGGTCCAGGCGCGGCGAGTCCACGTGAGCACCCAGGATGTTAAAGCCCTGCTCGAGCGGGGCGGTGCCCAGGTTGACGAGCATGAGGTCTTTGCCGTGATTGGCGGCGTACACCTTGTCGCCGGCCTTGAGCGTGCGGCCCTCGGCAATCACGGTCTCCAAGTCGACGTAGCCCGCCTCCTCGGCCATCTTGATGCCGGTCTTGACGCACAGGCGCTCGGTCTTGTTCTCACTCAAAAACTGCTTATAGCCGCGGCAAAGCTCCTCGAGCTCCTCGATCTGCTGTGGCGTGTACTTTTTCCATGCGCAGGGACGCTCCATGACGCAGGCTCCTTTCGGATCGATCGTGCTGGTTGATGTACCGTGAGCCATCGTATCACGCGCGGGCCCGCGGCGGCAGGGAAGCCTGATGTGCGGTGGCCGCGGGGCGGGGAGCGTGTAAACTGGAGTGAGCAAACCGTGCCCAGCCCAAAGCGAGGTATTTAATATGTCTGACAAGCGCCGCACTTTTGCCGTTATCGACGGCAACTCGCTCATGCACCGCGCCTTCCACGCCGTGCCGCCGACCATGAACGCGCCGGACGGTCGTCCCACCAACGCGATCTTTGGCTTTCTGAACATGTTTCTTAAGATGATCGATGCCTTTAACCCCGACGGTGTGGTCGTGGCGTTTGACAAGGGCAAACCGCGCGTGCGCATGGAGATGCTGCCGCAGTATAAGGCGCAGCGCCCGCCCATGGACCCCGATCTGCACGCGCAGTTTCCGATGATCAAGGAGCTGCTCACCGCGCTCAACGTGCCGATTCTGCAGTCCGAGGGCTGGGAAGGCGACGATATCCTGGGTACTCTGGCTCGCCTGGGTGAGGAGGCCGGCTGCGACATGCTGCTGGTGACCGGCGACCGCGACATGTATCAGCTCGTGACTGAGCACGTCAACGTGGTCTCGACCCGCAAGGGCCTGTCCGACGTGGCGATCATGACGCCCGAGAGCGTGGACGACCTGTATCACGGCATTACGCCGGCGCTCGTGCCCGATTTTTACGGTCTAAAGGGCGATACGTCGGACAACATTCCCGGCGTACCGGGCATCGGCCCCAAAAAGGCGAGCGCGCTCATCGCACAGTACGGCAGCTTGGACGAGGTCATCGCGCATGCCGATGAGGTCAAGGGCAAGATGGGCGAGAACCTGCGTGCGCACATCGACGATGCGCTGCTGAGCCGCAAGGTCGCAACCATTCGCACCGATGCGCCCGTCGAGCTCGACTTTGACGAAACGTCCTTCCCGGCGTTTTCTGCCGATGAGGTTTCCACGGCGCTGGGTACGCTTGGTATCACCGCCATGCAGAACCGTTTCTTGGCGCTGATCGGCGGCGGGGGCGGGGCTGCTGCTGCCTCCAGTGTGTTTGAGATACCTGCGATGGTTCGCGCAGCCGCCGGCGATGCTGACGCGCTTGGTGCCGTTGCGGCTGAGGTCTCCCGCGCGATTGATGCCGGCGAGTGGGTCGCCGCCGTGGTGGACGATGACAAGGAAGAGGGCGCGCTCTTTGGACTGACGCGCACGCTGTGGTTGGCGACGTCCAAGGGCCTGTTCGCGCTCGAGGAGGGCGACGGCGCCTCCACTGCCGTAGCCGATGGCTTCAACTTCGCTCACGGTGTGATCGCCGGCGTGCTTGCGCGCCTGATTATGGAGGGCCGCGTGGCGAGCCCGGATACGAAGGCGCTGCTGCACGAGCTTTCGCCCATCGATTCTTCTGAGCCCGAGCTCATGGATCCGCTCGCTGCCGATTCCACGCGTATCTTCGATACCTTGGTCGCTGCCTATCTGCTGGATTCCGATCGCTCCGAGTTCGATGAGGCATATCTTGCCGATACGTATCTGCAGATGGCGCTGCCTGCGGCGCGCGGCGCAGAGGGTGCTGGTGAGGACGCTCCGGCGCCTGCCGCCCGTACTGCGGCTCTGACGCTGGCGCTCGTGGCGCCGCTGCGCGAGTGCATGGCCCGTGAGAATGCCGCCAACGTGTTCGATGGCATTGAGATGCCACTCGTGCCGGTGCTTGCCAAGATGGAGCGCGCGGGCATGCTCGTGGACCCCGACCGTCTGCACAGCCTGTCCGAGGGCCTGGCGACCCAGATTACCGAGGTTGAGCGCAGTATTCGCGACCTGGCGGGTGACGAGACCTTTAATATTGGCAGTCCTATGCAGCTGTCGCATGTGCTCTTTGATGTGATGGGGCTTCCGACCAAGGGCCTCAAGAAGACTAAGCGCGGCTATTATTCGACCAACGCCAAGGTACTGAGCGACCTTGCGCGTGACCACGAAATCG
>CABUTH010000233.1 GCA_902494465.1 uncultured Collinsella sp. | reverse complement strand
GAGACGCCGGCATTGCCGCCGCACAACAAACCGTCGACGCCACGCGCGCCCAGCTCGAGACGCTGCGTCATGAGTATGCCGAGCTGCAACGCAATCCCTCGGCAAATCCCGCCAACTATACGGTTCGCACCAGCGAGCTCTCGATGCAGATTTCCGACACGGCAGATGCCCTGCGTAAAGCCGAAGAAGATGTCCCGCACATCACCGCCGACCTTGAGCATTCACTTGCCGCAGCCGAGCAGGCCGTCGAGCAGGCTCAAGCCCCTATCGCCGACGCAAAACGCGCGCACCAAGCCGTGACGACCGAAGCCGATGCCGCGCGCGACGAGTTGCAGACGGCGAAGACTGCCGCCGCGACTCGTCAGCGCGAACTGCGCGAGAAGATCGCCGCGGAGGACAAGGCACGCCGCGAGCAGGAGCAGACCATCGCCAACGCCCAAGCAGATGCCGCACATGGGCAGTCGATCATCGAACAGGCGACCGAGGTGCACGACCACCCAGAGATCACCGAGTCGCTTGCAGGGTCCTTGGCCCGAGACAAAGCCGAACACACCGAGACCGAGCGAGAAGTCGCCCAGCTGGAGGCCACCGAGGACGCGGTGCGCGAGCGTACCCGCGACTCACGCATCAAATTCACCGGCGCCATCGCTTGCATCGTCGCCGCAATCCTGGTGATCATCCTAGTCTGGCTGTTCGCAAGCAAGTAGCCATTGGGGACGTTCTTAAACGACTAGTCAAACAAGAACGTCCCCAAAGACTAGTCCAATGACGAGAGTGGATAATCTCCCACTTTGAGCCCCCAAGCAAGCCAAAAACGGGAGATTATCCACTCTCATTCTGCAGGCACTCATTTAAGTACGTCCCCAATGAGTACCTGCCGATGCTTTGGCGAAGTCAGCGAAAACGCCCCTAAGCGAGCAAGGTGACGTGAAAGAGGAGGGCATTGACCTTCTGGTCATGCCCGACGATTGAACGTCAGATTGCCGCTTAGGGGCGTTTGCAGCGTCGAGCCGTTACGCGGTTCGTAGAACCGCGTAACTAACAAATGAGCATCGCGTCACCAAAGCTGAAGAAGCGGTAGCGCTCCTCGATGGCGGCGGCGTAGGCATCCATGATCTGGTCGCGGGTGGCAAGTGCGCTCACAAGCATCATGAGCGTGGAGCGCGGCACGTGGAAGTTCGTGATCAGCGCGTCGACCACGTGATAGGTCGAGCCGGGCATGAGGTAGAGCTGCGTCGTCGCGTTCTCGCGCACCACGATGTCACCGCGGCCGAGCGTATCGGCCCCGTCCTCGCGGCCCTCAAAATAGCGCGCCGTCACGGCCGGATCGGACACCGGAGCATCGGCGTCAAACGCGCTCTCGAGCGAGCGCACCGCCGTGGTACCGACAGCAATCACACGATGGCCCTCGGCCTTCGCCTTATGCACGGCGTCGACAACCTCCTGCGACACGTGGTAGCGCTCGGTGTGCATCACATGCTGCGTGGGATCGTCCTCCTCCACCAGACGGAAGGTATCGATGCCCACCTCGAGTTCGACGGCGGCAAACTTGGCACCCTTGGCCTCGATGGCAGCCATAAGCTCGGGCGTAAAGTGCAGACCCGCCGTGGGAGCGGCAGCCGAGTGCTCCTCCTTCATGGCGTAGACGGTCTGGTACTTCTCGGGATCGCCCTCGTAATCGGTAATGTAGGGCGGCAGCGGCACGTGGCCGGCAGCGTGGATGGCCTCGTCGAGCGTGCGCGGGTCGCCGGCGGCATTGCAACCGGCCGGCTCAAAGCGCACCAGACGGCCACCGCGGCTATCGGTAACAAAGTCGACGACCTCGGCCGTCAGCTCCACGGGCGCGCCCTCGGGCGCATGGGCGCCGCCCGCACGATACTCAATCTGAGCACCGGGCTTCAGGCGCTTACCCGGCTTGACCAGGCACTCCCAAACGTGACCCAGCGGATCCACATCCTCGCGGCGCTTGAGCAGCAGCGTCTCGACCACGCCGCCCGAGCCGGCCTTGCGACCGATCAGGCGGGCCGGCATCACGCGCGTCTTGTTGATGACGAGCACGTCGCCCGGCTCGATATAGTCGATGATGTCGCGGAAGATGCGGTGCTCAACGGTACCGCCGTGCTCCAACGGCGTTCCCGCCCGGGAGCCCTTGCGATCCACCACCAACAGGCGGCAGGAGTCGCGCGGCTCGGCAGGAGCCTGTGCAATCAGTTCCTCAGGAAGGTTATAGTCAAAATCATCGGTACGCATAGACACGTCGGATACTCCTTATATAGCTAAAGTCCGCTCTACATCCTAGCAGGCTGACGTCCCAAACGAACTACTTTTTGGCGGCTTTGCGCTCGTCGCGGATGCGGGCGCGGTCCATGGCCGCCTCGACAGCCGAGAAGCGGCAACCACAGTAGTTCTGCCGATACATGCCAAGCTCGCGCGAACGGCGTGTCGCCTCGGGATAATACGGGCGAAAATCGCGAATCACCGGAGTGAGCCCACGTGCCGCCGCCAGGCGCTTGAGCACGTCATTGCAGGTATCGAACAGCTGATACGGCGAGACGGCGAGCGTCGTGCCCACAAACTCAAACCCGCGCTCCTGGGCCACGCGGCACGCCTCGGCCAAGCGCAGGGCATAGCACGCGCGACAGCGACGAGGCCGATCG
>CABUTH010000232.1 GCA_902494465.1 uncultured Collinsella sp. | reverse complement strand
GGCGTACGTAATCAAGAGGGCGTAATAACGGCGGGGAGGACCAACTTGGCCCTCCCCGCCGTATCTAGTCTGCCCTCAGGCACTCGGGCAAGACGCTTGCAACTGCATCCATCGCCGGCGGCTTTAGGTACTGCTCGTTGAGTTTCGCCTTTCTGTAGGCGTAGCGAGTGTCTGTCGAGTACTTGATCAATACGTCGGTGAAGAATCGCTCCCAACTTAGGTACTTGCGGCTTTCGATATAGCTTGAAGGATCCTTGAGGATTTTTGGAATGTCGTTACTGGGAATGAGGCCAGATTGCAGAAGTGTCCACTCAAATGATTCCGGGAGGAACAAGCGAACGTTCTTGTAAACGCGCTGTCCGAGCACCTTTTCGATGTAGGGACCAAACGCTGCGCCGTCTCCTATGGCAAGAACGTTTTGCTCGGGGCATTCGTGAATCGTACGTTTTAGATTCGCAACGCCGGTGGCGGTATAGCAGGGGATCCCGAGTCGGTTGCAAAGAGCGTTGTAGAATTGATAGCCAGATTTGCTATCCTCGACAACTACGGCGTCGGGTACCTCGAATCCAACATTTAGGTCCTGGTAAAGCATGTTTGCCGTGTGGCTGTATATCGGTTTTGTTACCGAGTAGAAGCGTTTATCGCTCTTTCGGCCATTGATTGTTTTACTCGTGGTGTTTACCAGCTTTAGGATTTCGTCGACACTGTAGGGGAGTTCGCTGGCGTCTCGGCGAGATATCAGGACAAAATAGTTGGACGACCCGTTAACGGCTTTTGCGAAGTCTTTTGAGTAGATAAATTCGTTACCCTCATCTAAAAAGATTATTGAGTCCTCGATAATCGAAAGCTCGCGTTCCCAACGCCTGCCAGATAGCGTTTCACAGGGAACGTCACAACTGAGCGTGACGCCGCTCTCCGGTCCACGATCGTTGTAGTCGCGAATCATCGAGATGAGTGTCGTTTTGCCCGTGCCGCTGTTGCCGCGGATGAAGGAAATATTGCGCTTAAACGTGAGTGTGTATTTGACCTTTGCACGCTCTACGACAACGGTGTGCGTTCCCTTCATTACTCATCAACATCCAAAAAGTCATTCGTGGCGCCGACAAACTCCTGCATGTTCCTGACGATGCGGCCATCGTTATTGATGCGAATCTCAAAGCTCTTCCAGGGGAATTTCATGATGTGGTATAAGGTCACCAGCACATCCTGCTCTTTGCCGATCTTGAGTAGCCAGCGGGCACAGTTGTCTCCGCAGGTGGATGCGTTGAACACCATATTTGGGAGATTGCGCACCAGCAGCAGCGTCTTAACGCCGCCGGACAGTTCGAGTGGAGTGATTGAGCCCAGCTGCTTGCTTACGATGTTGTGGGGACCGATGAGCTCTGATCCGTCCACGCTTTTAATAATCTGTGCGGCCATAGGGTCTTCGAACCATGAGTCCAAGTATGAGTTCCTAAAATAGGTTTCGGTATCGTAGATGGAACCGGGGTAATCCCCCAGGTGAATGCTCAGCATGTGGGTCTCCAGACGTAGTGTGACTGCAACGATTATATGCCAGTAACAAAATGCCGGCAGCAGCGAGGTGCTGCTGCCGGCGCTGGAGTTTTGTTCGTGTGAATCGGTGCTAATGTATTGATCCGCGAGGCTACTTTTCGAGACGCTCCCTCAGCAGCTCCAACGCGTGAGCGTAGCCTTGGAGGCCTTCGCCGGTGATGGTGGCGAAGCAGGCCAGGCGGGCGTAGCTTACCTGGCGGAAGTCTTCGCGTTTTTCGACGGCGCTGATATGGACCTCCACAGCCGGGATGGCGACGGCCTTGAGGGCGTCGAGGATCGCCACGCTCGTATGCGTGTATGCCGCCGGGTTGATGACGATACCGTCGACCTTGCCGTAGGCCTCCTGGATCTTGTCGACGATGCTGCCCTCGTGGTTGGACTGGAAGACCTCGACCTCGTCGAAGCCCTGTGCGGCGCCCGCTTCCTGGCAGATCTGCACTAAGCGGTCGTAGTTGTCGCTGCCATAGATGCCCGGCTCGCGAATGCCAAGCATGTTGAGGTTGGGGCCGTTGATGACGAGTGCTTTCATGGTTGCTTCCTTTGCGATTGGAAAACCACCACAAAGGCGCCCGTCCCCTTTGTGGTGGTTTTGATTAGAGAGCGGATGGGAGGGTGTCGAGGAGGGCTTGGGCGGTGTTGGCGGCGCAGTCGCGTGAGTCGATGATGTAGTCGGCCCAGGCGCGGTAGCGCGGCATGCGCTGCTCGGCCAGCTTGTCGATACCGTCGCGGGCGGTGATGGGGCGTCCCTTGTAGGCGAGTTCGTCGAGCTTGCGGTTGAGCATCACGATCTGGCTGTTCTGGTGCAGTAGCGGGTAGTTCTCGTCGCGCGTGACCACGCCGCCGCCCGTGGAAAGCACCAGGCCGCTGCGCTTGGAGATGCCGGCCAGCGCCGCCGTCTCTTGCTCGCGGAAGGCCGCCTCGCCGCACTCGACGATAAAGTCGGCGCAGAGCATGCCCAGGCGCTCCTCGAGGGCGCGGTCCAGGTCGATGTGCTCTCGCCCCGTGAGCAGGGCAATCTGCTCGCCCACGCGGGTCTTGCCCGAGCCCGGCATGCCGATCAGGGCAATGTTTTGCTCGCGGTGAGACAGGCGCGCCGTCACGTCCAGG
>CABUTH010000231.1 GCA_902494465.1 uncultured Collinsella sp. | reverse complement strand
CATGGTCGTCGCGACCGTGAGCATGGCGTCGAAGGTCGTCGGCAGCAGCGCGCACTCGGTTCGGCCACACCACTGGTTGGCGCACCAGCTAACAACCGAGCAGGTTGCGGCATCGCCAACGGCGACAACCAGATCGTCGCAGGTAACGCCGTTGGCAGACAGGGCGCCAAAGATCGCATCGGCATCGGCCAGCGTGGCACCAGCAGGCGAAACCTCGAGGACTAGCGGCGACACGGCAAAACCGGCGTCGACCAGCGCATGCTCGACGACTTCACCAAAACGCTCGGATGTGGCGGTGTTCCAAACGACCATCGCGCGCTTAGGCTTGCCCACGGCCGAGGCAAACATACGCGACAGTTCATCGAACGCGCCCAATCCGACGCGGACATCGACGCTGCGGTTTTGGAAATTGATCAGTTGACGGCGAATCATAGCAGCCCACGCTCCAAAAGCATCTCGGCACAAAGGTAGGAAACGTCCTCGAAGGACTTGTTGCGAATATCAAGGGTAAGGTCGGCGGCCTGGCGATACAGCGGACGGCGATGCTCAAACAGGCGCGCAGCATGCTCGGGCGAACGGAAATCGGGGCGCGTGTCGGACCGACGAATCTGTCGAATCGAATCCTCGAAGTCGCCCTCGAGGTACACGCACGTACCCATTTCGTGCATCAGTTCAATATTCACCGGCGTTTCGACGATACCGCCCCCGCACGAAACCAACAGGCTGCGCTCGCTTTGGAGCGAACGGAGCGCCGAGGTCTCGAGCTCGCGAAAACGATCCTCGCCCTCGGTCTCAAAAATCTCGGTTACCGACTTGCCGCAACGGCGCACGACCAGACGGTCGGTATCGATAAAACGCCGCTTGAACATGGTGCCCACGTTGCGCGCAAGCGTCGACTTGCCCGCGCCCAAAAAGCCGATAAAGAAGATATGGTCGCAGCCGTGTTTGATGTGCTGGGACATGACGAGACCTATTCCTCGCAAGGAAGGTCGCGCAGGGCCCGGCGCTCAAAGATACGGAAGATCTGCGTATACCACAGGTCCTGCGTCGCCTGCGGCTTTACCAGGATGGTATCGACGCCGGCGAAGTTGCCGCTCCACACGTCCGTGTAGAGCTGATCACCGATCAGCACCGCCTCGTCAGCCGTGGCGCCGAGGCGCTTAAGACCCGCCTTGAGGGCAAACGGCGCCGGCTTCATGGCATGGCTGATGGCCTCGAGTCCCAGCTCGCGTGCTGATGCCATGACCTGGTCGCGATGCCAGTTGTTGGACACCATGCACAGCTTAAAGCCTTTGGCGCGGGCGGTATCGAGCCAAGCGGAAACCGCGGCGGGAACCTGCTCGGTGTCGCGCGGCACCAGGGTGTTATCGCGATCGAGCAGAATGGCGCGTTTGCCGTCGGCCCAAAGGGTATCAAGGTCGATGCGATCGACCGAGGCAACGTAACGTTTGGGGCTAAGAATCCTCATGCTAATTCCAAGACTGTTGATGCTCTTCGTAGGTTTGCGAGAAGTACTCCTCGTCCTGCGTAATGTAGAAATACAGGTCATCGGAGTCGGTCGGCTCAAGCGTGGCCTTGAGTGCCTCGAGCGACGGAGAGCAGATGGGCGTGGGCGGCAGGCCCTCGTGCTTATAGGTGTTATACGGACTATCGCTCTGCAGGTCGTCGGCGGTAACCTCGCCACCGGTGACATACATCATGGTCGCATCGCTGTTGAGATAGCGCAGACCATCGAGCTTGCCGGCAAGACGGTTGTAGAAGACCGAGGCCACGTGCGCGCGCTGGTCGGCGTTGAGGCCCTCGCGCTCAACGATAGAGGCCAAGTTGACGATGTCGTAGTCGGACATCTCCACACCGTAGCGTTCCTTGATCTTGGCTTCGCAGCTCGCAAAGTCAAGCGACTTGTACTCGGTCTTAAACTGATCGAGCATGGCGCGAATCACGTCATCGGCAGTCGGCGAATCACCCAACGAATAGGTCTTGGGGAACAAGAAACCCTCGAGCGAGTCGTTGGCGGCGCCCTTAAGGAAGCTATAGTCATCCACGTAATTGGAGGCCTTAGCCTGGTTGAGGAAGTCTTCCTTAGAGATGCTGTCGTAGGCCTGGGCCACACGGTCGGCAACTTGATCGACCGTCAGGCCCTCAGGGATAGTCAGCGCATTGGAGCCCGCGTTAGGACCTTCCATGAGCTGCTGAACAACCTTGGTCGCATCCATGAGCGTGGTGAACGAGTAGGTGCCAGGCTTAAGCAACATATCGGCGTTGAGCTTTTTCACCGCCGCGTAGTAATCCTTGGGATTTTCGACGATATGGTTCTCGGAGAGAATCAAGGCGATCGCATCACCCGAAGCACCGTCGGGAATGGTCACCGTAACCTGCTGACCAGCCGTGACCTTCGTATCCTCACCGGCAAAGAAGCCCTTGACGGCAGGCACGACAAAGAAAGCGATAGTAGCAAGCGCGATAACGGCCACCACAACGCCGACAATCATGGGCACCGGGGAGCCTTTCTTTTGAGCACCGCGACGAGCATGCGTGTTGTAGCTCGAGCGGGTCGCCGGAGCAACGCCATGCGAACCGCGAGCGTGATGCGAATGCGATTGGGGGGCCTGCGTTCGCTGGGTAGGCGCCTGCTGCTTAAAGCGGGTGCCGCCTGCAGGCTG
>CABUTH010000230.1 GCA_902494465.1 uncultured Collinsella sp. | reverse complement strand
TCTACAAGATCGCCGACCTGGTCTCGGGCACGTCCTTCGGCATTCTGCAGATCCTGATCGGCTACTCCGCCGCAAAGGCCTTTGGCGCCAACCCGTATCTGGGTGCCGTCGTCGGCGGTGCGTTCATCAACTCCTCGCTGCAGAGCGCCTACACGGTTGCCTCCGAGGGCGTGCAGACCATGGTCACCGTCATTCCCGGCGTGTACAGCTTTGAGTGGGTCGGCTATCAGGGGCATGTGATCCCCATCGTTATCGCCTGCGCCATTCTCGCCTTCCTCGAGAAGCGTCTGCACAAGATCGTTCCCGAGATGTTTGACCTCTTTGTGACCCCGCTCGTCTCGGTGTTCGTAACCGTGCTCGTGACGCTCGTTGCCGTCGGCCCCATCTTTGTCTGGGCCGAGAACGCCATCCTCGGTCTGATCCAGGCCCTGCTGACCCTGCCCTTCGGCATCGGTTCCTTTATCGTCGGCCTGTTCTATGCCCCCACGGTCGTTACCGGTATCCACCAGATGTACACCGCCATCGACCTGGGCCAGCTCGCCCAGTACGGCGTGACCTATTGGCTGCCCATCGCCAGCGCCGCCAACATCGCTCAGGGTGGTGCCGCGCTCGCCGTTGCCTTTAAGACCCGCGATGTCAAGATCAAGGGACTGGCGCTTCCTTCGGCCCTGTCCGCCTTCATGGGCATTACCGAGCCTGCCATCTTTGGTGTGAACCTGCGCTTCTTTAAGCCCTTCATCGCCGGCTGCATCGGCGGCGGTTGCGGTGCCCTGGTCTGCGCGCTCACTTCGCTGGCTGCCTCCGGCACGGGCGTTACCGGTATCTTCGGTATCCTGCTGTGCCTGGCCCAGCCCGTGCAGTACGCGATCATGTTTGCGGTCGCCGCGCTGGTTTCCTTTGCTATCTCGTTTGTCCTGTACAAGGACGAGCCCAAGGCTTCCGAGCAGGCCTAAGAGCTTTTGATTGAGGGGATGCCCGCGGGTCGTATGCTCGCGGGCGTTTCTCGTATCTGGTGCCGATCTCTGGTGCCTTGTTGCTTTCGATCCGTTAGGACTTTGATATGTCTAATGCACTTGGTCGCGACCTTGCAAAGCTGGTCGCCGCTGTTGACGCCGCCGCCTCTGAGTGCGGCCATGGCGCGTATGGCCAGCGCTTCCATATAATGCCGCCGGCGGGCTGGCTCAACGACCCCAACGGTCTTTGCCAGGCAGGCGGCGTGTTCCATGCCTATTTTCAGTATGCGCCGTTTGATGTCGAGGGTGGCGTTAAGGCCTGGGGCCATGCGACGAGCCGCGACCTTATGACGTGGGACTATGTTGGCGCTCCGTTGCTGCCCGACGAGCCGTTCGATTGCCACGGTGTGTATTCGGGCTCCGCGCTTGCCGAGGACGGTCGCATTCGCGTGCTCTATACGGGCAACGTTAAGCTTCCCGATGCGGACGGCACGTACGACTACGTCAATACCGGCCGCCGCGCCGATACTGTTTATGTCGAGAGCGTTGATGGCCTTGCCGGTCGGGAGTTCAGCCAAAAGCGCGTGGTGCTGGCGTCCGAGGATTATCCCGAGGATTTGACCTGCCACGTGCGTGACCCCAAGGTGTGGCGCGATGATGATGGGCGTTACCACATGGTGCTGGGCGCGCGTCGTCGCGTGGACGGTCCGCATGTCGATAGTCGATTTTGCGCCATGCACGGCGAGGGTGCCGGGCGCGATGTGGGTGAGATCCTGGTGTATGGCTCGGCCGATATGCTGAGTTGGGAGCTCGAGAGCCGTGTGTCTACGCCCGAGCGCTTTGGCTTTATGTGGGAGTGCCCGGGATACCTTGAGCTTGAGGCGGATGGCGGTGTACCGGCGAAGTGGCTGTCCTTCTCGCCCCAGGGCCTCAAGGGCGGTCGTTGGGACCGCGGCAATGTATATGCAGCGGGCTACATGCCTGTAACGGGCGACATTACGGGCGGCAATGACGCTTATGAGCTGGGCGAGTTCCGCCTGTGGGACGCCGGTTTTGACTTCTATGCTCCGCAGGAGTTCACGGCCGAGGACGGTCGCCATATTCTAATCGGCTGGATGGGCATGCCCGATGAGCCGACCTATGGCAACGACCCCACCGTGGCGTGCGGCTGGCAGCACTGCATGACGGTGCCGCGTGAGCTTACAGCCGGTGCTGGCGGCGTGGTACTGCAGCAGCCGGCGCGCGAGATCGAGCGCCATTATGCCTCGGTGCGTGTGGGGGAGGGCTCGTTGGAGGTTGCCGGCGATACCTGTTTTGACGTTGTTGTTGACGGTGTCGACGGCGCGTTTACCGCGACCGTTGATGGCGAGCTAAAGCTGGTGCTTGTTCCCGCCGAGGGCGAACTGCCCTCGCGCTTTGAGATGCGATTTACCGATGAGAGTCGCGCTTCTGCCGGCTGCGGTCGTACCGTGCGTTGGGAGTCCGTCGACGAGGTTAGTAACGTGCGCATTGTTGGCGATGTTTCCTCGGTCGAGGTGTTTGTGAACGATGGTGCGCTCGTGTTCTCGACGCGCATCTATCCCGAGGCCTATGGCGTGACCGTTGACGCTCCGGGCGCGAATGTGACCTACCACGCGCTCAACATCTAAGCGATTCGTCGCATATCGGCGCTATACTGCAGCCGTAGCCCACGATGCGGGAAACATCCGCAT
>CABUTH010000229.1 GCA_902494465.1 uncultured Collinsella sp. | reverse complement strand
GGTTCTATTAGATAGGAAAAGGAATTTCTCGGGGCCGCCTCTCGGCGGCCTTGCGAAAAACAAATCCAAGTTAGACCATTTCAAATGGTTCGATGTCTGCCCGGATGCGACACTGAAGTTAGTGTCCATCCTCGCAGTATCCGGTTCTCAAGGTGCACGCCCCGCGGCTGATCCGGTCCGACCGGGCCGCGCGGCAAGGAGATATATTGCCAGACCGGAGGGGCCCCGTGGGCGGGAATCTGGGCGTACACATTTCCTACACATCTTTGAATCCGACTAACGTTTGCCAGCCGTTACCTACCGCTCGCCGAGCATCTCTTTATATAAGGCAGTCTCATGGTTAAAGCGGATACGTCCCCCTAGCTAAAGCACAGCCAGCATCGAGCAACTCATCACGTTCTTCCACCGAGAACCCCTCGGCGTAGACGCGCACCACTGGTTCGGTCCCGCTAGGACGGACCAGCAGCCACGTGTCATCCTCGAATGCTAAACGCAAGCCATCCATATGACTAACGTTTTGCGGCACCTTGCCACAAATCGACTTGGGGTTTACGCCCGGCAGCAGGGTTCGTAACGTTTCGGCATCTTCGGCCTCAAGGCGCAAATCGCGTCGACCGTAACTCGTCTTACCAAAACTGTCCTCGAGTTGGTCGACCAGAACGCCCAAAGGCGCGTCCGTCTTTGCCATAAGCTCACACAGAATTAGACAGGCGAGGATTCCATCGCGCTCGGGCATATGCGCAGCGATGCCGATACCACCGGCTTCTTCGCCGCCTATGAGGACGCCGCCCTTCTTCATCTCTGCCGCTATATATTTGAAACCGACCGGTTTGACGGTCACGCGGCAGCCAAGCGCCTCGGCAATGCGACGCACGAGCGTCGAGCATGAAAGATTGACGACGACGCGCCCCTCCAAATTGCGAAATTGAACCAAGTCGCCCAAAACGAGCGCCATGATCTGATGCGGATGTATATATCTGCCGCGCTCGTCAACCGCACCGATACGGTCGGCGTCGCCGTCGGTCACCAGACCAGCGCAAGCTCCGTCCTCGATAACCGTGCGCTCGCAAGCGTCCACCCAAGGCTCAACGGGGTCGGGGCAGATATCTTCTTGGTCAGACGCCTGCCCGGCGTGAATCTCGTGCACCTCAACGCCAAGCTCGCGCAGCAAGTCGGCTAGATAGCCCTGGGCTGCGCCGCCCATGGGATCGACAACCACGCGCAGGTGCGCGGCGCGGATGGCTTCGGCATCGACAAATGATGCCACCGCCTGCATATAGTCAGGAATGATATCCGCGGTGCGATATTGTCCCTCGATCCCCATTGGCTCGGAAGCCATGGTCTCTTCGAGCTCTTCGATGACATCCTGGTTGGCGGTCGAGCCGTCACCCATGCGAATCTTGAGGCACAGATAACCCTGCGGATGATGGGACCCCGTCACCATGAGCGCGCCGCACGCCTCACCGTCATAAGCCGCCGCCCACGTAAGGGCAGGGGTCGGAACAGGTCGCGAAGCGAGCACGGCGTCTAGCCCGTGCGCTGCTAGCACACCCGCCGCAAGCTCAGCGAACTCGCGCGCCAGGGGCCGAGTGTCGAACCCTATATATACCGTTTTGCCCGGATTGGTCTTTTGCCACAACTCGCCGACGGCATCGGCGATACGGGCAACGTTATCGGCAGTGAAGTCCTCATCGACGCGAGCGCGCCAACCGTCAGTTCCAAAATGAATTATCGCGCACACGCGCAGACACCTCACAGTGTTTGGATCATGGTACGCATGAGGTATACCCGCGATACACACTCGGCAACCTGCCGGCACCAGCATTCACCATTTGGGCAAATGCTGCCGAGGACATGCAGGCAATAAAAAAAACCGCCCCGTATGGAGCGGTTTTGCCCTTTATATATCGAGCGCCTCGGCCATCGCTGCCGTAGTGATTGCCGTGGTTCCACAGCAACTGCCCACCATTGCGGCACCGGCATGTCTCCATTCGATGCATGCGCGCGCGAAAGCTTCGGGGTTCTCGTGCCATACGGGGCCATCCTGAGTCTGGACCGGATCGCCCACGTTGGGACGCACCGTGACGGGAGTAGTCGCCGATGCAACCATCCTGGGCACCGCCGCGTTCGCGGCCGCAAGCGAACAGCAATTAACACCAACCGAGTTTGCGCCGTGTTTTTCGGCGTACAAAACGGCTGCCTCGATGTTGAGGCCATCGCCCAACAGGTCGCCCTTATCGTCAACGACAAAACTCACCAGAACAGGCATGCCGTCGGCGGCATCTCGGGCGCCGGCAAGCATGGGCTGCAAATTACGGATAGACGTCACCGTCTCGATCAGCAGACCGTCAACACCAGCATTGAGCAAGGCGTGCGCCTGTTCGCGCGCAATGCCTCGGATCTCACGAAACTCGGCCGAGTCCTCGGCAAACCACTCAATACCGATCGGACCCATCGAGCCCAGCAGCAGCTGAGGGTGCGCCTGGCGGGCATCGTCGACGGCCCCGCGATTGACCTCCGCCACGGACGGCGCAATCTGGTCGTGCTTGAGGGCATAGCTTGATGCCTGAAAGGTATTGGTAATGAGTACCTGCGCGCCGGCGGCGACATACAAGCGATGGATACGAGAAACGGTCTGTGGCTCTGCCAGATTCCAAAACGCCGGTGGAATATCGGCGGCATCGTACTCACTCAACAGAACACTGCCCATGGGGCCCTGCGCCAACAAGGTCTCGCTCGACAAGCG
>CABUTH010000228.1 GCA_902494465.1 uncultured Collinsella sp. | reverse complement strand
GGAGGAACCGGGGGCCTTGAGCTGGGCGACGGTGGGGACGATGGCGGCATCGAGCTGCAGGTCGCCGTCGATGGCGAGCTCGGGAGCCTTCTCCTTGCAGAACTTCACGGCCTCTTGGACCTTCTTGGCGACCTCGCCGCCAGCGGAGCCCATGGTGGAGTAGGAGAGCATGGCCACGTGCGGCTCAACGTTGCCCATGAAGGTGGACCAGGAGTGAGCGGAGGCGATGGCGATCTCGGAGAGTTCGTCGGAGGACGGGTTGATGTTGAGGCCGCAGTCGGCGAAGATCAGCGTGCCGTCGGTGCCGAACTGCGGGGTGTCGGTGCACATCACGAAGAAGGCCGAGACCAGCTTGGTGCCCGGGGCGGTCTTGAGGATCTGAAGCGCAGGGCGCAGGGTGTCGGCGGTGGAGTGGCAGGCGCCGGAGACCAGGCCGTCGGCATCGCCCATCTTGACCATCATGGTGCCAAAGTAGGTGGCGTCCATTACCTGGGCGCGAGCCTGCTCGATGGTAACGCCCTTCTTGGCGCGGAGCTCGGCAAACTTCTGCGCGTACTCCTCGTGCTTCTCGGCATTGCGCGGGTCGATGACGGTAGCGCCGGGAACGTTGATCTCGTCGGGGTTGCCCAGGATGACGATCTTTGCCAGGCCCTCCTCGATGATTTTGGTGGCCGCGACGATAGTGCGCGGATCCTCGCCCTCGGGCAGGACGATCGTCTTAAGGTCGGCCTTGGCGGCAGACTTCATACGGTTTAGGAAATCGCTCATGTTACTCCTTACAAGCGTTTCGCTAAGCTCCAGGCACCCGGCTGTTCACGAATAAACCCGCTGCTAGCGGGTTTACCTTTCAATTATGTACGCCGCGGTGCTTGAGCTTTCCTTGTGTGGCAAGCTCATTATAGGACGTATTAGCGCTATAATCGCTCTGATAAATATGTCTCGAAGAATGTTCGAGAAAAGCCCAGCTAACGAGCCCGTGGCTTTTGACAAGGAGTATCGATGCAGATTACCTCAGGCCTGCCTGAAGGCTTTAACGCCGGCGCGTACGACATGATTGTCGTCGGTGCTGGATATGCCGGTGCCGTTTGCGCCCGCCGTCTTGCCGAGACCATCGGCTATCGTGTTGCCGTTTTGGAGCGCCGTAGCCACATTGCGGGCAATGCCTATGACTGCACTGACGAGGCCGGAATCCTGATCCACGAGTACGGTCCGCATATCTATCACACTTTTAACGAGCGCGTGCACAATTTCCTGTCGCGCTTTACCAAGTGGACGGATTATCAGCACAAGGTGCTCGCCAACATCAACGGTACCCTTATGCCCGTGCCCTTCAACCATGCGAGTCTCAAGCTCGCCTTTGGTGACGAGCGCGGCGAGGAGCTGTATCAGAAGCTCGTGGAGACCTTTGGCAAGGATGTCAAGGTGCCCATTATGGAGCTGCGTAAGAAGAACGACCCGGATCTTGCCGAGGTCGCCGATTACGTCTACGAGAACGTCTTTTTGCATTACACCATGAAGCAGTGGGGCCAGACGCCCGATCAGATCGATCCCTCGATCACCGGCCGCGTTCCCGTCTTTGTGGGCGATGATGACCGCTACTTCCCGCAAGCTCCCTTCCAGGGCATGCCGCAGGAGGGCTACACGGCGCTCTTTGAGCACATGCTCGACCACGACCTGATCGACGTGTTCTGCGACGTGGACGCCCGTGACCTCTTTGAAATCGACGAGACTACCGTCAAGATCGACGGCAAGGTCTATGGTGGCGAGATCGTCTACACCGGTCCGCTCGATGAGCTGTTCAATCTCGATCTGGGCGCGCTACCGTACCGCACGCTCGACATGAAGTTCGAGACGCTCGATATGGACCAGTTCCAGCCCGTGGGCACCGTCAACTACACCACGAGCGAGGACTACACGCGCATTACCGAGTTCAAGAACATGACCGGTCAGATCCTGCCCGGCAAGACCACCATCATGAAGGAGTATTCCAAGGCCTATACGCCCGGCTCGGGCGAGACGCCGTACTACGCCATTCTTGAGCCCGAGAACCGTGAGCTCTATGATCGCTATCTTGAGCGCGTCCAGAACCTGACGAACTTCCACCCGGTGGGTCGTCTGGCCGAGTATCGTTACTACGATATGGACGCTGTGACCAATTCCGCCCTCGATCTTTCGGATGAGATTATCGCCTGCCATGCATAAAGTCATAACATTCGGTATTCCCTCGTATAACGCCGCCAAGGACATGGACCATTGCATCACCTCCATCTTGGAGGGGAGCAATTACGCCACCGATATCGAGATTATCGTAGTGGACGACGGCTCCAAGGACGAGACGGCCGATAAGGCCGACGAGTGGGAGGCACGTTATCCCGGTATCATTCGCGCGGTGCACCAGGAGAACGGCGGCCACGGTATTGCCGTCCTTTCGGGTCTGCGCGAGGCACAGGGCACCTACTACAAGGTCGTCGACTCGGATGACTGGCTCGATGCTGCGGCTCTTTCGACTATGCTGTCGATTCTGCGTGGCTTTGAAGAGCGTGACCAGCGCGTTGACCTGTTTATCTCGAACTACGTGTACGAGAAGGTTTACGAGGGCACGCATACCGCTATTGGCTACAAATTTGCCCTGCCGCGCAAAAAGATCTTTTCCTGGGATCAGATCGGTCATTTCCGCCTGGACCAGAACCTACTCATGCACAGCCTGTGCTATCGCACGGATGTGCTGCGCGAGTCCAACCTTCCCATGCCGCCGCACACGTTCTATGTGGACAACAT
>CABUTH010000227.1 GCA_902494465.1 uncultured Collinsella sp. | reverse complement strand
TCATCAAAGCCATAGGTATACCCGCCGGCATCAAACGTTGTTTCCGCCGTGACATACCAAGGAAGATCCACGTCCCCCAGCCGCGCACCTCCCATGCAGTTTGCGCTGTCGAGGTCACAGACGAGGGCCTTGAGACCCGATACGCACTCGTTGTCCTGCGGATCCAATCCATACTTCTCGACCGCCTTGGGCGATATCCACGCCACAACGCGATCGGCAGCAGGCGCCACTACAAGGTCCACATCCTCGTCAACGGGAAACCGGTAGCCCTCAGGCTGGCCCTCCATGGCACGAGCGGTCCCCTTCGCCAACCGCTCAAAACCCTCGATTCCATAGGAAAGCCCATGAGCGGTCGCAGCAACCTGGGCCCCGTCCTCAGCGTCCCCAGCAAATGCAAATCCCGGCACCCAGCAAAGCGCGAAGGTCAAAGCACAGGCGACAAACATGCGGAATCTATTAAGCACGAAAAGCTCCAAGAGAATACAAGGACGGAGTGAAACACAAAACGATGGAATTATCGCGCCAAGCCGCACTACGCGGAAAGCTCAAAGCCGTACTTACCCCAAATCTTCTGAGCCTTCTTGTTGGTCAGACAGAAGTCGATGAACGCCTTGGCCTCGTCGGCATGCTCAGAGCTATCGGCGACAGCACCGGGATACACGATGGGCTTGTGCGAGTCCTCGGGGCACACAAAGGCCTCCTCGATGCCGTCGTAGCGGTAGATGTCAGAGCTGTAGACAAAACCGGCCACGCAGTCGCCCGTGGACACATAGGCGGCGGCGGTACCAACTTTGTCGGCCAGGGCCACCTTGTCGGCGATCTCGGGCGCATACTCGCCGTCGTCGCCCTCGGTGCCGGTATAAAGGCCCACAGAAGCCAGCGCCTGGTTGGCGTACTTGCCGGCCGGAACGGTCTTGGCATCGCCGATGGCGATCTTGCCGTCCAGGTTCGCGACGTCGGCGATGGCCTCGACCTTGGTGTTGGAGCCCTCGGCGCGAATAATCACGAGGTCGTTGGCGAACATATCCTCACGCGTGTCGGCGTCGACGAGCCCGGCGGTCTCAGCGTCATCCATGGTGCCCTTGGAAGCCGTGATGAGCACGTCGACGGCGGCACCGGCGCGCATCTGCTCGACAAGGTCGCCAGACGCCTTAAACTGCGTGTCGGCAAACGTAGTGCCGGTCTGCTCGGTGTAAAGCTCCTGAACCTCGGGCAGAGCCTTCTCGAGCGAGTTGGCAGCAAAGACCTGCAGCTCGACAGCTTTCTTGGAAGATGTCTTAGCAGAACCGACATCGGATCCGGCCGGCTCGGACGTCTTGCTGCCCGAGCAGCCGGCAAGACCAAGGCCGGCAGCGGCGACAGCAGAAAGCGAGACGAATCCGCGGCGAGAAATCATATCGAACATATTCAACCCTTTCGGACGTTTTGCCCGGGTACCCCACCGCGAGCTTTATTCTGTAACTAGATTATACTTCCGTGCGAATAATGTTTGTGATAATGATTTCTCGCCTAATAAATTTCTTTTACCGATAACCCCGAGACGGCTGCACTGTCGCTGCATAAAAAGGGCGGAGCAACCCGTAAGGTCGCTCCGCCGCAGGTAGTGCGCTTATTTGGCGTGCCCACCGCCCGCCGTCATTTGGGCCGCATGCTCCAACTGGTCGCTCACGGCCTCCCAGCTTTCGCGGGCCGCTTTCGTAGATCCCGGAAAGTTGATGACAAGTGTATACCCACGCTGCATGCACACGGCGCGCGAGAGCATGGCGCGGCGCGTCTTGGTCATGGAGTATGCACGGATCGCCTCGGGAATACCCGGCACATCGCGGTCGCAGACGGCACGCGTCGCCTCGGGCGTCACGTCGCGCATCGAAAGCCCCGTGCCGCCGCAGGTGAGCACGACATTGGCGTGGCACTCATCGGCGGCTTCCACAATGGCATCACCGATCTCGCTGGCGTCGTCGCGCACGACCACATGCGAGGCGACCGTCCAGCCCTGCGCCACGATGAGTTCCTCGAGCGCGGCTCCGGCCTCATCCTGGGCAAGATCACGCGTATCCGAGCACGTCACGATCGAAATCTTCAAGTCCATAGCATTCCTCCTATAGCACCGTGCCCTCAGGCAGGTCAACACGCACGACATCCACGACGTCGCCCGCCTTGAGCTCGCACGGACCTTCGTCAATACGCAGCAGGCAGTTGGCCCGCTGCATTGTGCCGAGCAGCGCCGAATTCTGCGTCTTAGCCTCGGTCACCAACAGCTCACCGGTCTCGGGGTCGCGCAAAACCGCGGCGCGATCAAAGAAGCGGCGATGCTGTCGCTTTTTCACGCTGTGCGTGAGCGTCGCCTGCTGCACGGGACGCTCACCCTCGGCAAAGCCGCGCATCTTGCGAATCGCCGGACGGGCGAGCATCTCAAAGCCCACGTACGCCGCGGCCGGATTGCCTGAAAGCCCAAGGTAGGGCTTGTCCCCGAGCAAGCCAAACGTGATGGCCTTGCCCGGACGCATCGAGATGCGATCGAACAGCACCTCGCCCTCACGCCGGACGAGCGCCGTCACGTAGTCGTAATCGCCCGCCGAGGCGCCACCGCTCGTAATGACAAAATCGCACTCCTGCACGGCGCGATGCACCAGCTCGGCAATCGCCTGCTCATCGTCGGGCGCAATGCCGTAAAACACGGGCTCGGCTCCCGCATCGAGCGCCTCGGCCATCAACGCCGAGGAGTTGGAATCACGAATCTGCCCACGCGCCGGCACGTTACTCGGTGCGACCAGCTCCGTGCCCAGCGAGATGATGCCC
>CABUTH010000226.1 GCA_902494465.1 uncultured Collinsella sp. | reverse complement strand
GACAACGCAGTTGGTGTGCAGTTGCAGGATCGAAGCCGGGCACTCGGGCGTAACCGGACCATAGCACATATCATGCACGGCCTGAGCCTTGGCCTCGCCGTTGGCGACAACCAGGATCATGCGGGCATACATGATGGTCTGGGTACCCATGGTGTAGGCCTGACGGGGAACATCGTCGATGCTGTCGAACAGGCGGCTGTTGGCCTGAATGGTGCTCTCGGTGAGGTCGACGCAGTGCGTGCCCTTGGAGAAGTGGTCATCGGGCTCGTTGAAGCCGATGTGGCCGTTGTTGCCAATGCCGAGCAGCTGCAGATCCGGGTAACCGGCAGCGGCGACGATCTTGTCGTACTCAGAGCAGGCAGCGGCGGCGTCGGGGTTGGAACCGTCGGGCACATGCGTGTTGTTCAGGTCGATGTTGATGTGATCGAAGAAGTTCTCACGCATGAAGTAGTGATAGCTCTGGGGATCGTCGTGCGAAAGGCCGCGATACTCGTCCAGGTTATAGGTGCTGACCTCGGCAAAGTCGACGTCGCCCTTCTTGTACCAAGCAGCGAGCTGCTTGTAGGCACCGATCGGGGTGGAGCCGGTGGCAAGGCCCAGCACACAGTCGGGCTTGAGGATAACCTGCGCCGAGATGATATTAGCGGCCTTGCGGCTCATATCCTCGTAGTCTTTAGCTTTAATGATCTTCATTACGCGTCCTTTCTCGTACAAGAGAGGCAAGGCTCCCTTACAAGCACTTGCCCGCGGCCCGCGTCGGCCGCAACCAACGTGTGCGGCCACCAGGGCGAGGTCGCGTAATGTATGTGTCTCGTGTCTAGCCGCGTCGAGGCCCCTGCCCGTCCACGGTGACCCGAAGCTGTTTAGCCTCGGACAAATCCCATCTTGCCACGGAGGGCGTCCTCTTTCAAGGGCGCCCTCCGTAAACGTGTTTGAATTGTAGGCTAATGGCCACGTGCACTTGCTAGCGCTCGCGAGCAACGATGAGCTGGTCCATCTCTTCGACATGCACGCCAACGGAGCCCTTGATGCTCGAGAACTCAACGGAGTTGCACACCAAGATGGGAACCGTCACATCGTAGCCCTCGGCAGCAATTGCCTCGCGATCGAACTCAATGAGTACATCGCCCTTATGGACGATGTCACCCACTTGCGCATGTACGGTAAAGTGTTTGCCCTCGAGCTGGACAGTGTCCAAACCAACGTGGATGAGCACGTCCAGGCCATCGACCGTGTTAAGCGCAACAGCGTGTCCCGTGGGAAAAATGGCCTCGACCTTGGCATCAGCCGGTGCAATCACACGCGTTCCGGTGGGCCGAATCGCCACGCCCTGGCCCAAAAGGCCGGTGGCAAACGTCTGATCGTTTACCTCGGAGAGCGGAATGACGTCGCCCGAGATGGGAGCATCCAGCGTAAGGACTCGACCACGCATACCAAAAGACCTTAGGACTTTAGTGAACATGCTCCCCCTCGGACATACCAATCAATCAAAATAACCTTAACAGTTTACCACTTGGCACTGGTTTTTGACCATTAGGGAAGTTCGCGCTTGACAACCTCGACGATGTCGTCGACAACGCGCTGGGTCAGCTCGTGCGTCTCGGCCTCAGCCATCACGCGAACCAGCGGCTCGGTACCGCTCGGGCGCACCAGAATGCGACCGCGGCCGTCAAGCTCCTTCTCGGCAGCAGCGACGGCATCCCAGATGGGCTGGCAATCGTCCAGACCGGCCTTGTTGTCGGAATGCACGTTGACGAGTACCTGCGGATACTTCTTCATGATGCCGGCAAGATCGGTGAGGGTACGACCGGTGCGCTTGAGCACGGCCAGCAGCTGCAGAGCCGTCACCAGGCCGTCGCCGGTGGTGTTGTGCTCCAGGAAGATGATGTGGCCGGACTGTTCGCCGCCGATGACGGCGCCGTCCGCGAGCATGCGCTCCAAAACGTAGCGGTCGCCCACGGCGGTCTGGACCATCTCGAAGCCCTGCTCCTTCATAGCGATGGAAAAGCCCAGGTTGCACATGACGGTCGAGACGATCTCGGAGTTGGCGAGCTTGCCGCGAGCGGCGAGGTCAGAACCGCAGATAGCCAGGATGTAGTCACCGTCGATCTCATTGCCCTCGCTGTCCACGAACAGTACGCGGTCGGCGTCGCCGTCGTGGGCCAGGCCGATATCGGCGTGGGTGCGCAGCACGAGCTCGCACAGGGGCTCGAGGTGAGTGGAGCCGCACTCAACGTTAATGTCGGTGCCGCAGTAATCGGTGTTGATGGCATGGACTGTGGCGCCCAGGCGCTGCAGCGCGGCAGGCGTGGTCTGGCACGAAGCGCCGTGGCCGCAGTCGACGGCAACGACCAGGCCATCGAGCCTCAGGCCATCAAGCGTATCGATGGCGTGGTCGACGTATGCCTTGCGGGCGTCCTTCATCTTGATGATGTGGCCCACGCCGGCACCGGTCGGCAGCGTATCGGCAGCCATGGCTTCCTCGGACATGACCCAGGCGCTGATCTCTTCCTCGACAGCATCGGGAAGCTTCATGCCCTTGCGGCTAAAGAACTTGATGCCGTTGAACTCCGGCGGATTGTGCGAAGCGGAGATGACGATGCCGCCGTCGAGCTCGTTCTGAACGGTGAGCAGTGCCACGGCAGGCGTGGGGATAACGCCGCAGCAATGCGGGCGGCCGCCCTCGGCCATAATGCCGGCGGTCAGAGCGCTCTCGAGCATGGTGCCCGAAAGACGCGTGTCGCGGCCGATGCAGATATCCGGACCAAGGAACTTGGTCGCCGCGCGGCCCAGACGAAACGCGAGGTCGCACGAAAGATCGGCGTTGGCGACGCCACGG
>CABUTH010000225.1 GCA_902494465.1 uncultured Collinsella sp. | reverse complement strand
ATACGATACGGCTCGGCGATAAGGGCGATCGCAATGACGGCGATGCCGGCAACGACCGTCCAAACGATATATTTGGGGTCCAATCCCGCAAACAACGCCATGCACATGAGGGTCAGCAAGATGATCAGAACGGTGCCAAAATCGGGCTGAACAAAAATCAGAAAGAGCGAAATGCCCAGGTAGACACCCATCTTGCGAAGAAACTCGTTGATGTTGCCGCCGGGCGAAAAGATGCGGTCGAGCATGATTGCCGAATACGCGATGGCGAACGGCTTTAAAAACTCAGACGGCTGGAACTGAATACCGGCGATGTTGAGCCAACGCGTGGCGCCACGACTGCCGCTACCCATAAAGAACACCAGAACCAGTAGCCCTATCATGCCCATGAGAAAGATCCTGAGCACGTCTTCCCCAAACCAACTGTCCGGCAAGACGCGCACGATGGCAACCATGGCCAGCACGCCAACTCCAGCAAACGCGGCCTGTCGAAACAGGAAAAACGTCGCCGTACCATTCTCGTGCAGCGCCTCGACCGAAGATGCCGAGTACACCATCAGCAAGCCGAAGCAAACCAAGCTAAACAGGCAAGCCATAAATATCAAACGGGGGCGCATGATGCGAGCGGGGACGCCGGCAATATAGCGCTCACCGAACGTCTGCCCGCCGCGTCCGGAACGCGGCGTGCTACGCAGCGAGGAAGCACGGTCCGAGTCGGGCCTCCTCATATCACTTCGGGGGCTCTCCTCTCTCACCGGCAACCCCTATTCCGTTTGCGATTTCGCTGCCGCGGCAAGCTGGGCAACGTAGTCCTTAAACACGCGACCGCGCTCCTCGTAGCCCGAGAACTCGTCGAACGAAGAGCAAGCGGGCGAAAGCAGGATCACGTCGCCGCGGCTCGAGAGCGAGCGGGCAACGTCAACGGCATCGCGCAGATCATCGGCCTGGGCGATATCCACGTCACCATCGACATCGGCCTCGTCCATAGCGGCGGTAAAGCGCTCGCGCGCATCGCCAAAGCAAACGACCGAGCGCACGTTGTCCATAACGACGCGGGCAAAGTCCGCAAGCGGCGTACCCTTATCGTGACCGCCGAGCAGCAAGATCACGTCGTCATCGGGAAACGCCGTCAGGGCCTTTTCGACCGCATCGGTGTTCGTTGCCTTGGAATCGTTGACGTAGCGCACGCCATCGATCTCGCCGCAGGGTTCAACGCGGTGCTCCAGCGGCTGGAACGATGCCAAACCGCGGCAAATGCCCTCGGGATCGGCACCGACGGCCAGAGCAGCCGTGGCGGCGCATAAGGCATTGATGACATTGTGATGGCCCGAGATCTTGAGCTCAGACGTGGCGACAAGCTGAGTCTCGACGCCCTTCAGGCGCACGACCATCTTGCCGTCGCGCACAAAGGCGGCGTCTGCACCCTCGGGCTCGTCAAAAGCGACCTTGCAGATGCGGCGACCCGGTGTGTAGATGTACTCATCGAACTCATGGATGCCGGCATCCTCGACGTCGATAACCACGAGGTCGTCATCGACCATATTCTCGAACAACTTGATCTTGGCAAGCGCATAGTTCTTGTGGCTCTTGTGCCAGCCCAGGTGGTCGGGCGTGATGTTGAGCAGTACCGCCACGCGAGGATGAAGCTCGGCGGTCGTAGCAATCTGATAACTCGAAAGCTCGGCCACAAACCACTCATTGTGTGCGCGGCCGTCGATCTCGTTCACCGGTGGCTCGCCGATATTGCCGACGGCCACGCTGGCTTCACCGGCGGCCTTGAGCAGATAATCGGTCAGCGACGTGGTAGTTGTCTTGCCATTGGTGCCCGTGATGGCGATCCAATTTTGGGGAGACAGACGATAGGCAAACTCGGGCTCGCCCATAATCTGAGCGGCATGCTCACGCCCAGCCTTAAAGAAGGCCGAGAACTCCGAGATACCCGGGCATGTCACGCACACGTCATAGGCACCCTCGACCTGCTCGGTGCCGTAGACAAACGACGCGCCCTGCGCCTCGAGCGCACGCGTGGCGTCATTGGGCTCGGAGGTACCGCCGCCATACACGGTCGTGGCGCTCACGCGCTCGGGGTGAGCCAACGCCCAACGGGCGACATCGAGACCGGATTTACCCTGCCCCAAAACAAGCAGGCTAAAGACATCAGCAAGAGGCATGAAAGACCACTATCCCAACTGGAAGAACAGGGCGAGGCCAACGGCGCCAAAGGCCGCGGCGATAATCCAAAAACGGATAACGACCTTGGTCTCGGCCCAGCCCTTCTTTTCGAAATGATGATGGATGGGCGCCATAAGGAAGACGCGCTTGTGCGTAAAGTGGAAGTAGACAACCTGAATCATGACCGACAGGGTCTCAACGATAAACAGGCCGCCGATGATGAGGGAGACGACCTCGGTGTTGGTCATGATGGACGTGCAGGCAAACGCGGCGCCTAGGGCAAGCGAGCCGGTATCGCCCATAAAGATGCTCGCCGGATAGCAGTTGAACCACAGAAAGCCCAAGCAGGCACCGGCACACGCGGTGCAGAAGATGGACAGGTTCACGTCTCCGTGCAAAAACGCCATGGCAGCCATGGCGAGCATGGCAATCATGGAGGTGCCGCCAGCAAGACCGTCAAGGCCATCAGTCAGGTTCACGGCATTAGAAAGACCGGCGATCATCAGCCAGCAAAAGACAATGTAAAGCCACGGGAACGAAAGGCCGCAGATAGTGGTCGAAAGAACACCGAGGTCAATCGTCAGGCCGCCGGGAAAACGAATCTCGGGGGCGACGCCGCACCAGTTGACGGCAAGTACCGTAAAGGTGACACAGATAATGGTTAGACCGATCATCTT
>CABUTH010000224.1 GCA_902494465.1 uncultured Collinsella sp. | reverse complement strand
CTCCGTCGCTTCTGGTGGCGGCACTGGCCGCACCCTGCACCCGGACAACATGGGCGCCGGCCCTGCCTCTTACGGCATGACCGACACCATGGGCCGCATGCACTCCGACGCCCAGTTCGCCGGTTCTTCCTCCGTGCCTGCGCACGTTGACATGATGGGTCTCATCGGCATGGGCAACAACCCCATGGTCGGTGCCACCGTCGCCTGCGCTGTCGCCGTCGAGGAGGCCCTCAAGGCCTAATCGCGCCCGCGCGATGCTCATATAGTTGAGCTTTGGAGTCGCTACCTTTCGAGGTAGCGGCTCTTTTTGTTTGCGCTGGCGCAGGGTAGCTAATGCCGGTATATCAGCTGGGGCGAAATACGAGATGTGAAGAGATGGAGCGTCAGAGCGTCCATGACGCCCACCTGCCATATTTACCCTTTACCGATTTGCCGGGTCTTTGCGGCTCCATTGCCGATCACCCGTGCGACAATGCGCCGGACGAGAAAGGAATCCGATGGAATCGACTGATGTACTGGTAATTGGATCTGGCATTGCGGGCCTTTGTGCCGCCATCGAAGCGGCACGCACGGGCGCAACCGTCGCTGTGGCAAGCGCCGGCAAGACTATGAGTGGATCGAGCTTTTTCCCCGGAACCTGGGGCCTGGGGCTTATCGGACCCGTTAACCAAGACGACGAACAAGACCTCATCGACACCATCCAGACCGTCGGTGGCGGCGTCGCCGATCCCGAGCTTGTCCAGACGTTTGTCCACGGCATTCCCCAGGCAATTGAATGGCTCGAGCAAGACCTGGGCGTTGAGCTCCAGCGTCCGCAAAGCGCTGAGAGCGCTCAGCAAAAGCAGTTTATCCCCTGCTTTGACCACAAGACGCGCATGTGGCGCGGCCTCACCCGCAAGCCGCTTGAGGACGCTCTGACGACCCGGATCGAGTCGCTCGGTATTCGCCTGCTCCCCCGCCATGAGCTTATCGACCTTGTTGAGGACACGAACGGCAGAATCATCGGAACCGTGCTCTACGACCTCACCGAAGATCGAATCGTGCCCTTTGCTGCCAAGGCCACGATCATCGCAGCCGGTGGCACAGGCGGCCTGTTCGAGCGCAGCCTTACGTCGGCTGATGTGCTCAGCTCCTCGCAGGCCATCGCACTGGCGCACGGCGCATCGCTTACCAATATAGAGTTCATGCAAATGATGCCCGGCTTCATCGAGCCCAAGCGCAACCTGGTCTTCAACGAGAAAACCTGGCGCTATGTCAAGTTCGACCAGCCGGCAGATATTGCCGATGACAAGCTAGACGACCTGCTCGAGCAACGCTCTGGATATGGTCCCTTCACGTCACGCTTAGCCTCCCGGGCTATCGATCTCGTCATCGATCAGGCTGGTGCCGAAGGCCTGGCACTCCACTACGACTTCCCCCGCGAGGATGTCCCAGAGTTTGTGCAGACCTTTGCCACCTGGCTGCAAGACGAGCACGGCATCGCCCCGACTGACGAGATGCGCGTTGCGATGTATGCCCACGCCGCTAACGGAGGCATCAAGATCGATAAGACCGCGCACACGGGCGTTGAGGGCCTCTACGCTTGCGGCGAGGCGACAGGCGGCATGCACGGCGCCGACCGCATTGGTGGCTTGTCAAGCGCCAACGGCATCGTATTCGGACGCATCGCGGGCGCATCGGCAGCCCTTGCAGCGCAGAAAGAGCCTGAGGCGGCCCTGAAGGCGGATATCACCCTCCCCCAGTACGGCATTGCCACAACAGACGCCGAACACCTGACACGCAGCCTTAAACACACGATGAGCACCTATTGCATGATCAACCGCACCGAGACGGGCCTATCCGAGGCACTACACGAGCTTGAGGGCTTGAAGACAGAGGCAACGACCTTGAGCACACAGAAAGCCCAGGACAGCGAAGTCGCAGCCCTCGCCCGCCTGCAATCGCAGATTCAACTAGCACAGGAAATGATCAAAGCCATGCGTAAGCGAACCGAAAGTCTCGGATCGCACTATCGAGCGGATTAAACTGGACACCTATCTAAAGCAGAACACAACTAATCGATATCTATGGGCCCCGTGAGCTCGAAGTGGCTCGGGGCTCATTCGTGTCCGCACGGCAGCGTATCCTTATTCTAAATACAGAGCGGGCAAAGCCCGCATAAACAATAGACCAGCGAGGAGGAGATATGGACAGTAGAGATATCGAGAAGTGGCGTGTCGAACTTGATAGCTACGCCAATGTGGAAGACGGCGTTGAATATTGGCTCGCACGCGATTTAATGGAACCCATGGGGTACACTCGATGGGAGAACTTCGCCGAAGTTGTTAAGAGGGCAAAAGTCTCGTGCGAAACAAACAAAACTCCAGTTGATTACCATTTTCGTGACACCACGAAAATGGTAACTGCCGGTGTCGCCGCTCGCGCGGTTAAAGACTACAAACTTACGCGCTACGCATGCTATTTAATCGCCCAAAACGGAGATCCAAACAAGCCGGAGATCGCGCTCGCACAGGCATACTTTGCCGTGCAGACGCGCCGCCAAGAGCTCACAGAGCAGCGCTTTGCAGAGATTCAACGCTTGCAGGCGCGCCACTCGCTATCCGATTCAGAGAAACAGCTCTCGGGTATTGCGTTCAAACGCGGCGTGGACTCCAAAGGATTCGCGATCATCAAGTCGAAGGGCGATGAAGCGTTATTCGGCGGTAGAAGCACGGCGGAAATGAAGCAGCAACTCGGCGTACCCAAGAGCGCGGCATTGGCGGACAGGTTAGCCGATGTCCTCATCAAAGCAAAGGACCTTACGAACTCGATGACGGCCTTCAACGCCGAGGAACACGACATGTACGGCCTGGACCAGATCAAACAAGAGCACGTCGAGAACAACACAAGCGTGCGTGGCAGCCTCAT
>CABUTH010000223.1 GCA_902494465.1 uncultured Collinsella sp. | reverse complement strand
GCCGCCTGCAGGCTGGGCCGTACGAGCAGTGGGCTGCTGAGCCGCGTGAGAAGTCGAATGCTGAACCGAACGAGCAGAAGGCTGCTGACCCGTCCGTTGAACAGGTTGGGCCGAATGAGAGAAGGACTGCACCGGGCGCGCGGCAGGCTGAGATGCACGCTGCGTCGGCTGTGCCGGACGCTGGCAAGGCTGGGCAGGGCGCGACGCCGGCTGACGTGTACGATTCGGCTGGCGCGGATCGGGAGCGCTAGGCATGCGAAACCTCCTCGTTTTTACGATCAAGCCACGTCTGCAAAAACAGGCTGGCGGCAATCATGTCAATCTTGCCCCTCATCTGCTTTTCGTTGAGCCCCTGCTCTCGCAGGATTCGTTTGGCCTCCTGCGAGGACAGACGCTCATCCTCAAACTCCAGCGGAAGTTCGAGCTCGTCGGCAATCTTTTGGGCCACGGCGGCGACGCGCTCGGCCTGGGGGCCAGGCTCACCGGCCATGGTCAAGGGACGCCCGCTTACCAGGATATCGGGCTCATGGTCCTCGACCAGGTAGCGGAACGTCTTGGCCATACCGGTGACCTCTGCAGCCGGGAGCACCTTGACGGGCATCGCCATCTTGCCATCACGGCTCGAGACGGCGATACCGATCCTGGTCTCCCCTATGTCCAGCGCAAGCGCGATCACAGCGACTACCTAGATTCTTAGGCGCCGAGCGCGGTCTTAGCGGCCGCGAGGGCATCGGCGATGCCGGCGGCATTCTTGCCACCGGCCTGGGCCATGTTGGGACGGCCGCCACCGCGACCGTCGACCAGGCCCGCGATCTGCTTGATCACGTTACCGGCGTGGAAACCGGCCTTCACGGCGTCATCGGAGCCGGCGGCGAGCAGGGCCGGTGTGCCCTTCTCAGTCACGCTGGCGACGACACAAGCGACAGGACCGGCGACCTTCTGGTGCACAGTATCCCAGACGTTTCGCAGGTCGGCAGCCTCAAGGCCCTGGAGCTCAGCGACGACGAGCTTGTAACCGTCGAGCTCGACGGCGCCCTCGATGGCGCCGGAAATGGCATCGGAGGAGCCACCGGTCAGTGCCTTCTTGAGCTTGTTGGAAGTCTCACGCAGCTCGGCCTGCAGGTTCTCCACGCGGGCGGGAACCTCATCCACGCGACACTTGAGCGCAGTAGCGGCGGCGTCGACGAGCGCCAGACGGTCGGCCATATAGTCGAGAGCACCCTTAGAGGTCACGGCCTCAATACGGCGGACGTTGGAGCCCGTAGAGGACTCGGAAATGATCTTGAACAGGCCGATCTCGGCGGTGTTGGCGGCATGGGTGCCACCGCAGAGCTCACGGGAGAACGGCTGGTCCTCGGCGCCCACGGAGACAACGCGGACGACATCGCCGTACTTCTCACCAAACAGAGCGACAGCGCCGGCAGCCTTAGCCTCGTCGATGCCCATAACACGGGTCACGACCGGCTTGGAAGCGAAGATTTGCTGGTTGACCAGGTCCTCGACAGCCTGGAGCTGCTCGGAGGACAGGGCCTCGAAGTGCGTGAAGTCAAAGCGCAGGTGCTCGGGCGTCACCAGCGAGCCAGCCTGGGAGACATGCTCGCCCAGGACCTGCTTAAGCGCGGCGTCGAGCAGGTGCGTGGCGGTGTGGTTGCGACGCAGGAAGCCACGGCGCTCGGCGTCGAGCGCGGCGGTCACGGTAGCACCGACGGTCAACGTGCCCTCGGCAACGTGGGCGACGTGAGCATACAGGCCATTGTGGTTCTTGGTATCGGAAACGGTCAGCGCAACGCCCTCGGCGGAAAGCTCGCCGGCATCGCCCTGCTGGCCACCCATCTCGGCGTAGAACGGGGTGCGGTCGAGCACGACCTCGACGTCCTCGCCCACGGCAGCGGACTCGACGGACTCGCCATTGCGAACGATGGCGACAACCTTGGCGCTCTCGATGACGTCGTTGTCATAGCCGTCGAACTCGGTCGCGGCAACCTTGTCGGAAAGCTCGACCCACACGTCGTTGAAGCTGCCCCAAGCATCGCCCTTGGCGTTGGCGCGAGCGCGGGCCTTCTGGTCCTCCATGCAAGCGGTGAAGCCGTCCATATCGACGTCGTGGCCAGCGGCGCCGGCGATCTCGACGGTCAGGTCGATGGGGAAACCAAAGGTGTCGTGCAGCTTAAAGGCAACGTCGCCCGGAAGGACAGTACCCTCGGCAAGCGCGGCCAGGGCCTCGTCCAGGTAGACGCGACCGTTGTCGAGCGTCGTGGAGAAACGCTCCTCCTCGGAAGCGACGATACCCTTAACGAGCGCGACGTTCTTGAGCAGCTCGGGATAGGCCTCGCCCATCTGGGCGTTGACCTCGTCAATGAACTTGGTCAGGAAGGCGCCCTCGATGCCCAGCAGGCGACCGTGGAACACGGCGCGGCGGAGCAGGCGACGAAGGACGTACTCGCGGCCCTCATTGCCGGGCAGAATGCCGTCAGAGATCATAAAATCGACGGCACGAGAGTGATCCGCGATGATGCGCAGGGAGCGGCTGGCACCGGAGTAATCGTCGGCGTCATAGGTCTTGCCGCTGATCTTCTCGCCCAGCTTGATGAGGTGCTGCATCAGATCGCCGTCGTAATTAGCGGTCTTGTGCTGCATGATGGCGGCCATGCGCTCCAGACCCATGCCCGTATCGAGGTTGCGGTGCGGCAGCTCCGGCATGGAGCCGTCCTCCTGGCGGTCGTACTGGGTAAAGACGAGATTCCAGAACTCCAGGAAGCGGTCGCAGTCGCAGCCGGGCTTGCAGTCGGGGCTGCCGCAGCCGACCTCCTCGCCCATGTCAAAGTAGATCTCGGAGCACGGACCGCAGGGGCCGGTGGGGCCAGCGGCCCAGAAGTTGTCGTCCTCGCCCAGGCGGGAGATGTGATCCTCGGCAACGCCCAGGGAGCGCCACACGTCATGGGTCTCGT
>CABUTH010000222.1 GCA_902494465.1 uncultured Collinsella sp. | reverse complement strand
GTGCGGCTTAAGCGTACGGTGGATGAACTCCGCCGCCGCATCCCAGCCAGCATCCAGATACAGCGCGCCCACGAGCGACTCATAGACGTTCTCGAGCGCCGAGTGCAGGCCGCGCGCGCCGGTACCGGTCTCGGAGGCACCAAAGATGATGATGTCGTCGATGCCCAGCTCATGGGACACCTCGGAAAGGGTAGCACCCGAGACAAGGGACACCTTCAGGCGCGTAAGCTTGCCCTCGTCAAACTCCGGATAGGATTCAAAGAGCGAGCGAGCAACCACGGCGCCCAAAATGGAATCGCCCAAAAACTCAAGGCGCTCATAGCTCGCCGAGACGGGCTGACCTTCCACGGCAGAGGGGTGCGTGAGCGCCGCACGCAGCAGCACCTTGTTATTGAACTCGTGGCCCAGGATTTCCTGGGCGCGCGCGAGTCGTTGAGATAAAGCCAAGACTTAGGCCTCCCTGGCGTTTTCAATAGCGTCGACAGCGTCGGCGACAGAGTTGAGCGACAGCAGGGTCTCGTCATCGATCTCGAGGTCGAACTCGTCCTCGATGGCCGTCACCAGCTGCAGACGCTCGAGCGAATCGGCATCGAGATCGTCGAAGGTGGTCTCGTCGCTAATGTCGGCGACATCGACACCCAGAACGTCAGCGGCGACTTCGGCGATCTTATCGAAGATTTCGGAGCGGTCCATAGCGCTTCCTCTCGTATTGCGTGAATATCAACGCGCCGGCGCCGCAAGCGCAGCGCCAAGACACGGTTTTGATTCTACACCACGACGCAGGCCGCGAGGCACATAACAGCGCTCTAACTCGCTCTTACAAAACGATACCGTCCATAGAGCTGGCGACGTTCTCGACAAGCCCGGCGCGCACGGCCTCCGCCGCGGCGAGCGTACCGTTTTTGACGGCCTCGACCGAGGTGGCACCGTGGCCAATCAGAACCACGCCACGCAGGCCCAGCAGAATGGCGCCGCCCTTAGCATCGCCCGAGAGCTTTGCCTTGATCTCGCGCATCTGCTTCTTGATGAGCAGCGCGGCAATCTTGCTGCCGAGCGAAGACATAAAGACACCCTTGAGCTCCTGCAGCAAAAACTTGGCAGCGCCCTCGGTGGCCTTGAGCGCGATGTTGCCCGACATGCCATCGGCGACCACGACGTCAAAATTGCCCGATGTAAGATCGGTGCCCTCGCAGTTGCCCACAAAACCGGGAACAGCGGCCTTCATGGCCGGGAAGCACGACTTGGTGAAGTTGGAGCCCTTCTCATCCTCGGTGCCGTTGGCAAGCAGGCCCACGCGAGGATGCTCAATGCCCAAGACGACGCGCGCATAGGCGCTACCCATCTGGGCAAAACGCACCATATCGTCAACCTCGACATCGGGGTTGGCGCCCATGTCGCACAGGACCGTCAGGCCGCCGGCGCGGTTGGGCAGTGCATTGGTGAGGCACGGACGCACCGGCTGCTTCTTACCCTCGGCCTGATAGCGAAACGGCGTGACGTAGGCGGTAGCGGCAGCGGTCATGGCGCCGGTGGAGCCGGCAGAGAAAAAGGCGTCCGCGTTACCCTTCTTGATAGCGCGGCAGGCAAGCACGATCGAGGACTTGCGCTTGGTCATCACGGCTCGAATGGGATCGTCATCCATGGCGATGACATCGGGCGCCTCCAAGGCCTCAACGCGAGCGTGAGCCGCGGCAAAGGGGTTCACGATCTCTGCGGGACCGACGGCCAAGACCTCGATATCGGGATCAGCCGCAAGCGCCGCCTCGATACCGTCGAGGACAACCTGAGGCTTCTCGTCTCCACCCACAACGTCTACACAAACGCGAACGTTACTCATATACATACTCCTTATACAAAAATGGCCGACTCATTGAGCCGGCCATTGTGGTTCCAGTTGGAACGGCATCGCATCCAGAGTATACAGTTACTCGGTAACGATAACCTCGCGGTCCTTGTAGAAACCGCAGCTGGGGCACACGTGGTGCGGGAGCTTGACAGCACCGCAACGGGGGCACGTGGACTGAGCCGCAGCCGAGATCTTCATGTTGGCGGAACGGCGGGTGTGAGTGCGGATACGACCCTGCTTTTGTTTAGGTACGGGCATAGTGACCTTCCTTATGAACTATCCAGTGTGGCGATTACGCGCAAGTAGCGATACTACCACAGTTTTACTCGTCAAGCTTGAGATTCTTCAATGCTGCAAATGGATTTTCCGTGGCAGCGGCCCATTCGGCCTCTGCTTGAGCGGCGCAATCGCATTGCTCGACGTTGAGATTGATGCCGCAAGTGGGGCATAGGCCGCGACAATCAGGCTTGCACAGGACAACGAACGGCGTATCCATGACGACCGCGTCGTTGATGGGCTCACCCAGATCGACGATGCGATCCTCGCCCAGCAGCTCGTAGCCATCTTCGTAGGCCTCGGGGTCCTCGGGCTCGTTAAAGAGATAGAATTCCTCAATCTCACCGGCAATATCAAACGAAGCGGGCTCCAGGCAACGGTCGCACTCACCGGTTGCGTGCGCGCGGACCATGCCCGTAAGCAGAACACCGGTGCCGGCATTGGTAAAGACCACATCGTAGTCAATGCCGTCCTGTAGCTGGTACTCCTTCTCGCCCACCGTATAGGTGGCAACATCGACCTTACCGGTCAGCGGGTACGAGTCTCCGGGAAACTCGAGCTGCTCGGAAAGATCGACGGTAACGCTCGGGAACTCAGCCATTACCACTGACCGTTCTGTTGGGCGGCACCCTCGTTGAGTTGCTGACGGCAACGGGTCACCGTGCCGGTCAGGCTCTTGAGGTTCTCCTCGAGGTGCGTAAAGACCTGCTCGGCGTAGTCCTCGGCGGCATAGCGCGTCTCGCGCTCATACTGCTGGGCACGGTCGCGAATATCGTCGGCCTGCTGCTGCGCTAAGCGGACGATCTCCTGCTCACCGGCAATGGTGAGGGCCTGCTGCTG
>CABUTH010000221.1 GCA_902494465.1 uncultured Collinsella sp. | reverse complement strand
TTGGAGTTCACAGCGACGGACCTCAAGGCACTCTTACACCACGTCCGCGCACGCGACCACACGTTTCTTCAACCGTAGGGATTTTGCCCGTCAGGCGTCGTGACCTACGATCGACCTCGTAAAAACTCAAGGGAGACCAGCGCGATGTCATCGTTCAGCGCCGACTCGGTATAGCGGTCAAGCTCGCCCAAGACCTTGCCGCAGATTCCCGATACGCCATCACCCGAGACAGAGAGCAAAAGGTCACGAAGGCGCTGCTCGCCAAAAAAAGCACCCGAGCGATCACGTGCTTCGATTGTTCCATCGGTATACATAAATAGCATGTCACCAGGAGCGAACGTAAACACGCCCGTCTCGTAGACCATGCTCTCAAAGGCACCGATCACGCCCGATTGGCACCCAAGGAGCTCCACTTCTCCGCCTCGGGCTTCACCGCCACCAAGCGGCGTCGACGACGGCCTAATGACCATAGTGGGAGGATGTCCCGCCGAGCAATAGGTAGCGCGGCCCGCCTTAAGATCGATCTTGGCGATAAACGCCGTCACAAACGTCTCGACCCTCGAAAAGCCCATGAGCATGCTATTGAGCGAGCGTGCCATACGGGCAGGCCCCGCACCCTCCCAGGCATAGGCCGTCAGCGCCGTCTTGACGAGCGCCGACATCGACGCCGCCTCGATTCCCTTGCCGGATACATCGCCCAAAATCATAACGGCGCAATCGTCGGGAAGTCGGACAAGCGTATAGAAGTCACCGCCGACCAACGCAGAATTCGTTGCCGATAGGTATACCGAATCGGTTGCAATGCCCGGAACGTCACCAAGCGAATTTCTCATGCCAATCTGAAGCGTCTGAGCGATATGACGCTCTTCGCGCTTTTGAGATTCGCCCTCATAGATCAGCTCAAAGTCATGCGCCAGATGCACCAGGTAGTCGTATTCAAGGTCGTCAATTGGTTCTTGGCTGCCATCGCGGAGCAGCAAAGCGCGCCTCGTCGGCCCCTTGGCGATATCAGCGGGAACGATCGCATCGTTGCTTCGTTTGCCATCCGCTTCCGAGTGGTAGCGCCCCGCTTCGATGCCGGAGTCGACATAAAGTCCCTGACACGGTAGGCCGTGGGCCCTCAACCATGCACCCATAGACGTGGATTCGTCCACACGTGTAAGGCGCACGTGCTTGAGGTCGTCAGCGCTCGCACCGCCCAGCACCGACGGCTCAAAACCATCGGAAGCGACCCCCAAACGCGCAGCCGGTGCGGTGGTGGAAAAGAAGAGCGACTCCGGATCGCCCGGCAACGCCACACGACTGCCGCCCTCAAAATCGATGACATAGGCGTCAAGACTCGCGTCATATTCCACGGGGCAGAAATGACAATTGAGCACCGTGCAGATTTCCGTCGATACCGCTCGCGAAGCGGCAACAGGATCATCGAGATAGGTAAACAGTTCGTCGCGCAGCAAATTGAGTGAGCGGCCGAGCTCCGCCGTGCGGCGCGAACGTAAGCTCGACGCCATGCCGACCAGCTGAATAGACAGGTAATCGCAGATGACCTCGAGCACGTTAACGTCATAGGCAAGTGGCGCCTGGGGGCGCTTCCAGCCAACTTCCAACACGCCAAGGACCTGCGTGCCGTAAAACACGGGAAGACAGATCTCGCTGCGATACGGGGGCATATCCTGCACGCGCAGCAAGTGCTTGGAACGATTGTCCAAATCCATGAACATACCCGAAGCAACCCGGTCGCCCTCAAGGTCCTGCTGAATCGACAGGCGACAGGCACGCGACTCGCGAAGCACGTAGGTCGGAATGCCCGCGCCGTACGGCATAAACTCGGGCAGATAGCTGTCCTCAAGCTCCTTAGAAACACCGCGGAGCTTAAAGCCGCCGCTCTCGGAAAAATAGATAGCCGCACCGGAGGCATCGAGCGTTCCAACGAGCTGATTCAAAACGGTATCGAGCAAGCTGGGGAGCTCATCGGAGCCCACGGTACTCATAATGACCGAAAGGGTACCCGAAAGGCGTTTATTCGCCACCCTAAGCTCCGATAGCGCACGTTTGAGCTGACGATCGTGGGAATACTGCTCTTCGATGCTGTGAAGCGCCACCAGGACACGCGGTGCACGACGTCCAAAGATACGCGGAGGCGTAACGGAACCTGCGCGAACCAAGACGGGAATAAAAGACCCGTCGCTCAGCTTGAGCATCAGCTCGCTCTCGGAGCCATCGGTCTCAAACGGCAGACGATGTTCGGTCGCGCGCTCAAAGGCAGACGAGAACAGAACGTCTTTGACATCACCGTTGATGACGTCAGCGCGCTCCTCGCACATCAGGTCGAGCAAACGATTATTCACATGCAGAATGGTTCCGTCGAGCTCACAGATGATGACAGCATCGCTCGTGATCTCGACCAGTTGGGCAACGTCTGCCCACTCGTTGCGCTCAAGCGTTTCCATCGTGGACCTCACCGTCTATCGGTAACAAAAAAGCCTCCGAAGAGGCTTCTCAAATGCGATGGTGTCGGAGGCGGGACTTGAACCCGCATGACCAAAAAGCGGTCACTAGCACCTCAAGCTAGCGCGTCTGCCAATTCCGCCACTCCGACATGCTATGTTGTTGATTCGCAGTTCGTTTTGTTGGACCCGCGCGTTCAACGAGGAAGATAATAACCTATGATTCGAGAACTGTGCAAGCACTTTTTTGAAAAAAGTTTACGAATTTGTAAATGCGCAGGTAGATCCGTATGTCCGGGCCGGAACGGGGGCAACTTCCCAACGCGTCCTCGGGCATGCGGCACATTTTGTTTCGCGCTTCGCGCTACAAAATGTGCCGCCCCCTGCGGAATGCGTTGGGAAGTTGCCCCCATTCCGACCCTGCGTTAACGCACTTCAAGCACAGCTATCAAACATGTTCTGGGGCTGAAAAAAATTTAGTGGCTCGGCTTTGCCGAGCCCTTATATAAGGAGGCCGGA
>CABUTH010000220.1 GCA_902494465.1 uncultured Collinsella sp. | reverse complement strand
GCACGCGCGCGACGCCCTGCTGCGCCTGGTGGAGCTGGGCGTGGTGCCGGTCGTCAACGAGAACGACACCGTTACCGTCGATGAGATCAAGTTCGGCGACAACGACACGCTGGCGGCGCTTGTGAGCTGCCTGGTTTCTGCCGATCTGTGCGTGACGCTCTCGGACATCGATGGCCTCTATACCGCCAATCCGCACGAGGACCCCACGGCCGAGTTCGTCCCGGTCGTGCATAAGATCGATGCCAAGATCATCGCCTCGGCGGGCGATTCTTCGACTTCGGTGGGCACGGGCGGCATGATCACAAAGATTCGCGCGAGCCGCATTCTGATGACGGCGGGCATTCAAAGCGTGATTTGCTCGGGCGAGGAGCCCGATGCGCTCGTGCGTCTGGCCCGCGGCGAGAGCGTGGGTACGTTGTTCGATCCGCCGGCTGAGCGCCTGGACATCGCGCCCCGCAAGCTGTGGATCGCGCTGGGCGACAAGGCGCATGGCTCGGTGACGGTCGATGATGGTGCTGCGAAGGCGCTGGTCAGCCGTGGATCTTCCCTGCTTGCAGTGGGTATTCGCGAGGTCGATGGCCAGTTTGCCGAGGGCGATGTGCTCGATGTGTGCGATCCGAGCGGTATAGTCGTCGCCCGCGGTATCGCCGAGGCCGATTCGGACGTGCTGGAACTTGCCGCCGGCCGCCGCCAGGACCAGATCGCCAGCAACCGCCTGCTCGCTAACCTGGCCGAGAAGCCGGCGATACACAGGGATAATTTAATCGTCTTCGCATAACCAATTGACGCTGCAAACGCCCCTAAGCGGCAATCTGACGTTCAATCGTCGGGCATGACCAAAAGGTCAATGCCCTCCTCTTTCACGTCACCTTGCTCGCTTAGGGGCGTTTTCGCTTTCCGTTCTCTACCTGCGGCATTGTCGTTGCCGGCACTTGTTCGGCACTTGGGGACGTTCTTTTTGTGCCGGCAGGTGGGGACACTCCTTTGCTAGAAGATCTGGCGCAGGTCTCCTCGGTTGAGGGCTTCGTCGAAGAGGTGCTTGAACACCACGCTGCCGTGCAAGCCGTCGTGCTCGAACTCGTTGGTCACCCAGGCATGCGAGTTGCCCACGCGGCTGAGCGTGTCGAGCTGCATGCCCGAGTCCACGTACATGTCATCGAAGTACACCGCGGCCTGCAGGGGCACCTCGTTGCACGCCAGGCGCTGCGGGTCGTAGATCTTGTCCCAGCTGGTGTCTTCCATCAGCAGATCCATCGCCGGCTTGAAGGGCTTGAGCTCGGGCATCTGCTCAAACATCCACGGGAACATGGCCTCGCCGGTAAACATGAGCGGGCGCGCAAGCGTGTCGAACTCGGCACGGTGTGCCTTCTCTTCTGCCGCGGCCCAGCGAATGGGCATGGTGTCGCCGTCGGCGTAGATGAACTCCTGAAGCGTCCAGTACAGCGGATTCGTGCGCGTGTTGGTGCGCTCGAAGGCGCGCATCAAAAAGCTGTCAGATACCAAGGCGCCGCAGGTCAGCGTGCCGTCGCCGCCAACAAAAGCGTGATCGATAATCCAATGCATGCGCTCAAAGCTCGGCTTCATGCCGAAGTCGCTGCCCATGAGCTGCAGGCGCTCGACCGTCATCGGCGAGCCGTCGGGCAGCACGGGCTTCTGAGCCTCGAGCGCATCGGCCAGGGCTGCCACGCGCTCGACATCGGCGGGGTAGCGGTCGTAATACTGCTGCGTCTTGGCGGCCATGCGTGGGAAGGTGTGCGCGTAGACCTCGCTGGCGCTCGCCGGCACGTGCGGAATGCCACCACAGGTAAAGCTTGCCGCCACGCCCTCGGGGAAGAGCGACAGATAGCTCAACGTCAAAAAGCCGCCGTAGCTCTGCCCGAGTGTGACCCAGGGCTTGCCCCCAAAGCCCACCAGGCGCAGATACTCAAAATCGCGCACGATTGAGCTGGCGAGGTGACGCTTGAGGAAGTCCGCCTGCGAGCGGGCGGCATTGGCGCCTGCTGCCTCGGCGCGATCACCTAGCGCCGCGATGGTGCGTCCGTCCACGCAGCTACTGCGTCCGGTGCCGCGCTGGTCGGGAAGGACCACGCGGAAGTGCTTGACGGCCTCCTCGATCCAGCCATCGCTTGTGGGCGACAGCGGACGCGGGCTCTCGCCGCCGGGGCCGCCCTGCAAAAACAGGAGCAGCGGCAGATCGTCGTTGATGCGGTCGGGCGCGCAAACCACGCGGTAGAAGAGCTTGATGCTCTCGGGCGCGCCGGCGATTGGTGCCGGCATGGCGCCGCGGCGCATGGTGCTGCCGACGGCCAGGAGCATCGGCTCCAGGCCGCGCCAGTCGAGGGGGACATCGATGCTGTGGTCCTCGACATACAGGCCGGGGACGTGGTACGAAGTGATGAGGGCCATGTGAGTCTTCCGTTCGTTGCGGTGTTTCGGGTTGACCAATTCTACCGCCGCGGGCGAGGCCATGCGCAAATCGGCTACCATGGTTGCAAACTTCTAGGAGAAAGGGCCGCCCATGTCGGTCGATATAGCCACGTATGTCCACGATCTTGCCGTTGCCGCCAAGGCAGCGTCGGCCTCGCTTGCCACGGCGAGCGACGAGCAGCGCCAGGAGGCCGTGCGCGCCATGGCCGTAGCACTGCGCAACGGTGTCGACTCCATCGTCGCCGCCAACGAGCTCGATATGTCCGCCGCGCGCGATGCGGGGACCTCGGCGGGGCTCCTCGACCGTCTGCTGCTGACGCCCGAGCGCGTTGAGGGCATGGCCACCGGTCTGGAGAAGCTTGCCGAGCTGCCCGATCCCGTGGGCCGCGTGCTCGATCACCGCGTGCTCGCAAGCGGCGTGGACCTCACCCGTGTGAGCGTGCCGTTGGGCCTTGTCGCCATGGTGTACGAGGCGCGCCCCAACGTGACGGCCGACGCCGCGGGCATCTGCATCCGCACCGGCAACGCCTGCATTCTGCGCGGTGGTTCGCTGGCCTATCACTCGTGTGCCATGATCGCCGAGCTGCTGGCCGATGCGCTCGAGGCCAAGGGCTT
>CABUTH010000219.1 GCA_902494465.1 uncultured Collinsella sp. | reverse complement strand
TGTTAGTAATGTAGCCCTTGTCCGTCACGCCCGGGATGATGCCAAAACGACGCTGCAGGCACTTGGCAAACTTGTAGGTCGTCGACTCAAGCGGGGTACCGTACAGCGAGAAGTCAATATCGCTTTCGGCCTTCCACTCGGCGCACTTGTCGTTCATGCGCTGCATGACGGCCATGGCAAAGGGCGTGCCCTCCTTCTCGGTGTGGCTGTGACCCGTCATGTACTTAACGCACTCATACAGGCCGGCATAGCCCAGGCTGATGGTGGAGTATCCGCCCACGAGCAGCTTGTCGATCGTCTCGCCCTTCTTCAGACGAGCGAGGGCGCCGTACTGCCACAGAATCGGTGCGGCGTCAGAAAGCGTACCCATCAGGCGCTCATGACGGCACAGCAGGGCACGGTGGCACAGCTCAAGGCGCTCATCGAAGATCTTCCAGAACTTGTCCATATCCTGGTGCGAGCTCAGTGCGACATCAGGCAGGTTGATGGTCACAACGCCCTGGTTAAAGCGACCATAGTACTTGGGCTTGTTCGGGTCGTAGTTCAGCGCGTTGGCAACATTGTTAAAGCCGTTGCCCGAACGGTCGGGCGTCAGGAAGCTGCGGCAACCCATGCAGGTGTAGCAGTCGCCGTTGCCGGCGGTCTCGCCCTTCGACAGCTTGAGCTCGCGCATCTTCTTCTCGGAGATGTAATCGGGCACCATGCGCTTGGCGGTGCACTTGGCAGCCAGCTGGGTCAGGTAGAAGTACGGGGAATCCTCGTGAACGTTATCGTCCTCGAGTACATAGATAAGCTTGGGGAATGCCGGGGTAATCCAAACGCCGGCCTCGTTCTTAACGCCCTCGTAGCGCTGGCGAAGCGTCTCCTCCACGATCATGGCAAGGTCGTGCTTCTCCTGGGGCGTACGGGCCTCGTTAAGATACATAAAGACCGTCACGAACGGCGCCTGGCCATTCGTGGTCATAAGGGTCACGACCTGATACTGAATCGTCTGGACGCCGCGACGAATCTCATCGCGCAGACGGTCCTCAACGACTTCGCGAACCTTCTCGGCAGACGCAGAGACGCCAAGCTCATCGAGCTCGCGGGCAACCTCGCCGCGAATCTTCTGACGGCTCACCTCAACAAAGGGGGCAAGATGGGTCAGCGAGATAGACTGGCCGCCGTACTGGGAGGAAGCAACCTGGGCGATAATCTGCGTCGCGATGTTGCAGGCAGTCGAGAAGCTGTGCGGCTTCTCGATCAGCGTGCCCGAGATAACAGTACCGTTCTGGAGCATATCCTCCAGGTTCACCAGGTCGCAGTTATGCATGTGCTGGGCAAAGTAGTCCGAATCATGGAAGTGAATCAGGCCCTCATTGTGAGCATCCACAATCTCCTGGGGCAGCAGCACGCGCTGGGTCAGGTCCTTGGAGATCTCGCCGGCCATATAGTCGCGCTGAACGGAGTTGACGGTCGGGTTCTTGTTGGAGTTCTCCTGCTTGACCTCTTCGTTGTTGCACTCGATCAGCGACAGAATCTTGTCGTCGGTCGTGTTCTTCTGGCGCTTCAGGCTCTGAACATAGCGATAGATGATGTAATGGCGAGCGACCTCGTAGCAGTCGAGACGCATGATCTCGTCCTCGACCAGATCCTGGATCTCCTCGACCGACACGGTGTGACCCGCGTTCTCGCATGCCTCGGCGACGTTTTGTGCCGCGTAAACCACCTGGCGGTCGGTTAGACGAGAGCTCTCCTCGACCTCCAAGTTGGCGGCGCGAATCGCATTGACGATCTTATCGATGTCAAAGACAACCTCGGTGCCGCTGCGCTTGATGATCTTCATCCTCTTGCCTCTTTCGCGTCGTAGCCTCATTGCGCTTCAGAGCCAAACGATGCCCGGCAGGGCTTGCCCCTGTCTTGCGGCGCCGTCGCGCAATCTGTGTTCTCGATAAACCATAGGTCCTCATGCGGACAATCCTCGCGGCCGATCAAGCGGCTCAAAGGCGTGTCCAAATGGGACGAATAAGGTCTTCGTTCTCTGTCCGCCATCTATCATACGACAAAGACGCATCTATATCCTGTATTCTTTTTTTAGGTCAAACACAATATATAGTGTTTCAGCAGGTCAAAGCAATTAGTCATTTTGCAGACGCATTATAAATGAGGGGTATTTGACAAGTCGGTAAAACGTTACCAACACAGCTACCTGCATGGCAGCTATAAAACCCCCTTAGTCAAGCCGCTGACAAATCCTACTAAAACCAAGCCACTCACGCCAAAAGAATCCAAAAGATTATGCTTGACCAACATGTTGCGGTCACGCTCGGCCAGGACGTATGCAATCTGCCGGCACCCCTACGGGATACGAAGACCATCGCATACAGACCTTGGATCAAATTTGCTGGCATGTTTGGCGGCATAAAACAAAACAGCCCAGAGGCCAAGCCTCTGGGCTGCGAACATTTGGTGGGCGTTAGAAGATTTGAACTTCTGACCTCTTCCGTGTCAGGGAAGCGCTCTCCCCCTGAGCTAAACGCCCAAATGGAGCGGACAACGGGGCTCGAACCCGCGACCCCAACCTTGGCAAGGTTGTGCTCTACCAACTGAGCCATGTCCGCCTGCGAGGATTTAATATACGGGATGATCCACCCGAATGCAAGAACTATTTTAAAATAATTTGAAAATAGTTCCCGATACCGATGGCCCCCGCCTGCTTTGCCGTTCATTACATTGGAAGGACGGAGATCACGAGGAAATCACGAGGAAAGAGTCCCAGCAGCGAGCGGCGCCCCAGTGCCCCGCAGCGTCAACAAAAAACGCGGTTCGTTAGAACCGCGTAAGATAGTTGGAGCGGACAACGGGGCGTCCGCGTATCCGCTTTCGCGGATCCGCACCGGCTTCGGCCGCCTGTCGGCGTCCTCGCCAGCTCGCTACAAACGCTCCGCGTTTGCCTAACGCTCGCTCCCTCTCGGGTTCGAGCCCAAGCGACGGGTACGAAAAAGCCCGGCTACCGTAGTAGTCGGGCTGTTGCGCTTGGAGCGGACAACGGGGCTCGAACCCGCG
>CABUTH010000218.1 GCA_902494465.1 uncultured Collinsella sp. | reverse complement strand
TCTCGACGAGCTGACGCAGGTTGGGCTTCTTGTTGCCCACCATGATGTCATCGGAACTAAAGTCGCGAATCATGCGGCTGATGCGGCAGAACGCCGGCGTCACCACGATGTCATCGGCCAACACGTCGAGCAGCTCTTCCTCGGTATAGGGGCGCCACTCGCCGCGCTTATAGCAGCCCACCAGACGCGAGCCCTCGATAAGCGCGCACGGGTAGACCTTGACCTCGTCGGGCATAAAGGCGCCCTCGGTCATAAAGCGCTCGTAGTCACGCTTGTCCCCCTCAGGCGTAGCACCCAACAAGTTGAGCATAAAGTGCGCGTGAATCTTAAAGCCAAACAGGCGCGCGAGCGAAAACGCCCGCTCGATCTGCGCCACCGAAATGCGGCGCTCGTTGACATCGAGCAGGTGCTGGTCAAGGCTTTGGATGCCCATCTGTATCTTGGTGCAACCCAGGCGGCGGATGAGCGTGAGGGCCTGCGGCGTTACAACATCGGGGCGCGTCTCGATAACGAGCCCCACCACGCGATGCTTCGCCGTCTCGTTAATGCGCTGCTGACGCTCGAGCTCCTCCATCGTTGCCGTCTGCCACTCGGTGACCTCGCCCCACGGCGTACCGGGGCCGTACAGACGACGCACCGCACGGTTATAGCCGCCCACGGCAGCATCCACACGTCCCTGCTCGTCGGCAACGCCGGCAGCAAGCTCGACCTCGTCTGTCGCAATGCCGGCGGCCCGATAGCGCTCGCGACGCTCTGCTACCACCGGCGGCAGGGCATCGGCGGGAGCGTCATCGAGCAGACGCCCCGCCTCGGCACGGCTGATGCCCGGACGCGCCAACATGGGGTTGGCCGCCACGCCGGCGACGGCGTCGTCATTGAGCGCACGAAAAAGCTCCGACATAAACCATGCCTGATACCCTTGCGGATAGTCGCTCCAGGTACCGCCAAGAACGATAAGCTCGATCTTGTCGGTTGCATGCCCCATTTGCGAAAGCGCGGTCAAACGAGCACTCACCTGCAGATACGGGTCAAAGCAGTTTTGCTCCGCACGGGCGCACGCCGGCTCGGCATGCAGATAGCTCTTGGGCATGCGCAGATCGTTGGGACAAAACAGGCAATCGCCCGAACAGGGCCACGGCTTGGTGATGACGGTAATGGTCGCCACGCCCGAGGCCGTGCGGCGCGGCTTCATGCGCAGCACCTGCAGCAGCTGACGCTCCAGCTCGGCATCGACATTCCATCCAGCCCAACGAGCCGGCTTCTCACGTTTAACCCGCTGGTAGAACGGCAGCAGACGGCGCTTGGCCAGATCTCGTTTGTCGGCACCCTCACGGCGCGCCTCGGCATGTATCAGTTTGACGAGCGCCTTGTCGTCCACGGTCTCACCGCGACGCAGAGCCTCGAGTATGTTCAAAATAATCTGTTCCATGCCCCCATTGTAAAGGCAAAGGCGCCGGAGCCAACCTCGGCCCCGGCGCCTCCATCAAAGAGCATGCCTATATGCACCGATCTCCGAAAACCGCATGTCACTCCGGATCGAACGACATGTCGCCCGAACCGACCTTAAAACGATACGTGGCAGACTTATCACCGTTGTCGAATTCAAGATTCAATATGGTCTCGCCATCGTAGCCAAGCGGAAGGAAATCGCTCTCGAAGTCACCGCTGCCCACGGTGAGGCTCGCCTTAAAGCCCGTAGAGTTCGGAACCGTTATCTCCACATCGCCCGAGTCCACGCTTACGTCCATCGACTTCGCGGGGGCCTGGTAGAGCTCGAACGTCACATCGCCCGAACCTACCTTGGCATTCAGGGTGTCGGTTACAGTACCCGCAAACTCGATGTCTCCCGAGTCCAAAGTCAGGTTGACGTCATGACACGCAATGTCCGTGACCGTCAGATCGCCTGATCCTACATTCGCTGTAATGCCCACCATGTTATCGGCAACATCCCGCGGCAGCTCGATGGTGACCGAACGATCGATAGCGCGCTCGTCATCGCAGTCGAACTGGCTAATCGTGAGTGTAGAACCCTTGACCTCGGCCAGATTCTGAGTGGCAGCATCGTAGGTAGCTACCCCCTTTGCAACACGACCGCTCTCGATGACACGCACCTGCCCGCCGGAAACGCACTTGATCTCAACCTCACCCGATGTCACATCCAGGTCAAGGGACTGGAATGAGTCGGCATCAAACGTTTCGCTCGAAAGCTGCCGAAACTGAGCGGAATAGTTACCGCCATCCAAAGAATCGTCCCCGTCAACCACATCGTCCATACCGGACAAACCGGATGCAATATCGCCGAGATCCCACGGGCCATCAAAATGAAACAATATCCGCGAAGTGCCAAAGATAAGCCCGATGATGAGCACGAACGCTCCGATACCGACGCCCAGGCGGACCTTGGACTCATGCGAGAGCTTCATCATTCATCACCTTCTTTGGCGCTCGGCTCAGCGGCGGTCGAGGAAGCCACGTCAGTATCAACCGCAGCGGAAACATCCTGAGCCTTAGCCGCCTCCGGCGCCGGACCAACCTGAATATCCCCGCGTGCCCAATCGCCATCGAGCGCACGCGCCACCCAGTGATAGATGGGGATTGTAAAGAAGATCAGCGCGGCAAAGGAGCCACCAAACAGGAACATCAGCAAAAAGAACAGCAGCCAGCACACAGCCCAATACGGAAACGACTGGAACGGACCTTTCACCGGAGTCGAGCCAGCTGCGCCGCCACTCGTCACCTGCGCCGTAGCGGCATTGGCGGCCTGCGCGCTCCAACTTGCCGCTTGCGCCGCCTTGGCAGCCGCATCACTCGCCTGCGTTGCCGCCTCGGTAGCTCGTGCCGCCGCCTCATGGGTGCGGGCACGCTCCGCCGCCTCGGCCTCGCGCTGACGGGCGCGGTCCTCGTTCTCAAACTCGATATCGTCCTCGATCTCATCGCTCGGATTGAGGAGCTCGTCCAAACTCACGCCATAGAGTTTTGCGAGCGAGATCAGGTTCTCGGTATCGGGCGAGCTCTCCGCGCGCTCCCATTTACTGACCGCCTGGCGCGACAGCCCCAGCTTTC
>CABUTH010000217.1 GCA_902494465.1 uncultured Collinsella sp. | reverse complement strand
GAAGCGACGGAGAAGTACTTCTTGCCAGCCTCGATGCGCTCCTTCTTGTAGGTGCCAGCAACGGGGTGCTGGAAGCGCGTGGGGTTGGTGGAGTTACCGGTGATCGAGATGTCGACGTTCTCGTGCCACATGATGGCAACGCCCTCACGGACGTCGTCGGAGCCGTAGCAGTTAACGGCAGCGCGGGGACCATCGGAGTAGGGGATGGTCTCGACGACCTTGAGCTCGCCCGTGTAGTAGTCGAACTGGGTCTTCACATAGGTGAAGCCGTTGATGCGGGCGATGATCTGGGCGGCGTCCTTGCCCAGGCCGTTGAGGATAACGCGCAGCGGCTTCTTGCGAGCCTTGTTGGCGTTCAGAGCCAGGCCGATAGCGCCCTCAGCGGCAGCGAAGGACTCGTGGCCGGCCAGGAAGGCGAAGCACTCGGTGTCGTCGGAGAGCAGCATAGCGCCCAGGTTGCCGTGGCCCAGACCGACCTTGCGGTCCTCGGCGACGGAGCCGGGAACGGTGAAGGCCTGGATGCCCTCGCCGATGATGGCGGCAGCCTCAGAAGCGGACTTGGCGCCACGCTTGACAGCGAGAGCGCAACCGAGGGTGTAGGCCCACTCGGCGTTCTGGAAGGCGATGGACTGGGTGTTGTTGACGATCTCACGCGGGTTGAAGCCCTTGTCGGTGCAGATCTGCAGAGCTTCCTCGAGGGAGGCGATGCCGTTGTCGGCGAGGCACTTGTTGATCTTGTCAGCGCGGCGCTCGTAACCTTCGAACGTAACAGTCATAGTTATTTCCCTCCCTTTCTACTCGTGAACCGGGAACACGCTGGCGACGGAGTGAGTCTCCTCGTCGGTGCGCGGGTCGATGTACTTGGCAGCGTTCTCCCACTGACCATAGTGGCCCATAGCGCCAGCGATGGCCTCCTCGGGGGTCTTGCCGGCCTTGACGGCGTCGGTGAACTTGCCGAGGTTCAGGAACTCGAATGCGATGATCTCGTTCTTGTCGTTGAGAGCCATGCGGGTGACGTAGCCCTGAGCGAGCTCGAGGTAACGAGCGCCCTTGGCCTTGGTGCCGAACATGGTGCCGACCTGAGAGCGAAGGCCCTTGCCGAGGTCGTCGAGGGAGGCGCCCACGGGCAGGCCGCCCTCGGAGAACGCGGTCTGGCTGCGGCCGTAAACGATCTGCAGGAAAATCTCGCGCATAGCAACGTTGATGGCGTCGCAGACGAGGTCGGTGTTGAGGGCCTCGAGGATGGTCTTACCGGGAAGGATCTCGGAAGCCATGGCGGCAGAGTGGGTCATGCCCGAGCAGCCGATGGTCTCAACGAGGGCCTCCTCGATGATGCCGTCCTTGACGTTCAGCGTGAGCTTGCAGGCGCCCTGCTGAGGTGCGCACCAACCCACACCGTGCGTAAGACCGGAGATGTCGGAAATCTCCTTAGCCTGGACCCACTTGCCCTCCTCGGGGATGGGTGCGGGGCCGTGGTATGCACCCTTGGCAACGGGGCACATGTTCTCCACTTCCTGTGAGTACTGCATGCCTCTCCTCTCTATCGTGTTGGCGTCCCGTCTGGGGGTCGTGGCTGGCGATTGCCGGGCGACCCTTCGAAAGGGACATGACATGCAGCCCCTATAATACCGCGAAATGCACGGAATATTCGGCGAACGGCTCAGTTTTCGTAGCGAGAAGTTCGGAAGTTTTAATTGAAACGGTTTAACTCTATGTTCTGTGGTCGTGAACTTCCGTAGAGGGGGTCCGTCTTGGGCAAGCTTTTGGTCGGCTCTTGTAAGTGTTGCAGGGGTTGACCTGTTGCAACGGTGCCGTTCGCCGCCTGTTTACTGCCTTTGGCCGCGCGAGTGTATTGTTTTGCGTGAATGTTTTGATGGCACGCTTCAATCGTGCTGTATTGGATGGCAAGCAGATCCCGGCGAAGGGAGCGCCATGCAGCGCGTTTGGAGAACGGTTACCGGCTTTTACCATGTCTGTGCCCGCGGTACGGGCAAGCAGCTCATCTTTGAGGGCGATGAAGACCGGTGGGAGTTTTTGGAACTGATGCGCGACTGCTGCCGGGAGGAGGGTGTGACGGTTATCGCCTGGTGCCTTATGGGCAATCACGTGCATTTGGTGCTTGCAGATTACGAGGACAGGATGAGCGCGGCGATGCACCGGCTGCTTTTGACGTACGCGCGGCGGTTCAATAAGCGCACGGGGCGCACAGGCCATCTGTTCCAGAACCGTTTTGACCGGCGGTCGCTCGATACCGACTGGCAGGTGATGGAGGCTATTCGCTCCGTACACGCCGATCCGCAGGAGGCGGGCGTTGGCCTAATCGAGCGTTATCCCTGGAGCAGCTTTGCGGAGCATTTGTGCGCTTACGACGGTGACGCGGCTGATGTCGCGAGGGGATTTTCTGATCCTTCTTGCGTGCTTGAGCTTTTTGGTTCTGCCGAGGGCTTTATTACCCATTCGCTTTCGACGCCCGACGGCGGCGAGCCAGCGCTGGGCGATATGAAAGAGACGGAGTGGGAACGCCACGCCTTTGCCGGCAAGTTGGCGAAGAGCCTCGGGGTTCCGCTCAACGGGGTTAAAACTGCACCGCCGGCGCAGCGCGATACCGTTATTGTTGGATTGAACAATGCCGGCTTTACGGTGCGCCAGATTGAGCGGTATACCGGGATTGGCAAAAGTACCGTCTCTCGTATCGTGCGTGCTTATGCGCGGGTGAAAGCACGGGCTGAGCTCTCGGAATAGAAAATGGCCGAACCACTCTTGTCAAGCGATTCGGCCAACAACAATCTTAAGATTTGGGACAAGTACTACTGATTATTTTGCCCCTCGAGCATGCCGTCGAGGGTGCGCCAGGCGAGCTCGGCGCATTTGACGCGGGCGGGCATGTGCGAGATGTCCTGGAGCTGGGCGGCTTCGTCCAGGTCTTCCAGGTCCTCCTCGGAGAGCTTCTCGCCGCGGATCATAGCGAGGAAGAGTCCCGCCAAGCGACGTGCCTCCTCGACGGTCTCGCCGGTGATGAGGTCGGCCATGATGTCGGCGCTGGCCTGGCTTATGGCGCAGCCGTGCCCGGT
>CABUTH010000216.1 GCA_902494465.1 uncultured Collinsella sp. | reverse complement strand
GGAAGCCATCATCAGCAGCAACGAGTACGACCTGCGCCAGCGTGACTATGGCATCGCCGACGGCGTGGCCATTGCGTGCGACGCGCTGAGCACCTGGCTCTACGATGACGACGCCGCGACGCTGGCGCTCAAGTACGGCCCGGTGTACGAGGAGCTGCGTAGCGAGCTGGACGGCAGCTATTTTGAGGACCTGCTGCGCGAGCTGGTGCTGGAAAACGACCACATGGCACTGGTCGAGCTGGTGCCGGTGGACGCCGCCGAGGGTTCGGAGGGTGCCGAGGCCGCCGAGCTGGCAGCCAAGCGCGATGCCATGACCGATGCCGAGCTGACCGACGTGGTCGAGCGCACGGCCGCGCTGCGTGCCGCGCAGGAGGCGGAAGACACACCCGAGGCCAAGGCCACGCTGCCGCGCCTGCGCGTGTCCGACATTGGCGAGGCGCGCCCCGAGCCGCCACTGATCGTGGACACGACCGTGCCCATCCCCTGCCTGCGCCACGGCATCCCCACCAACCGTCTGGCCTACGCCATGCAGTATTTCGACCTGAACTGCGTCGCGTTTGAGGACCTGCCCTATGTGACACTGCTCTGCCGCCTGCTTAAGCAGCTGCCCACGCGCGAGCACTCGGCCGAGGAACTCGACAACTTGCTCGCTGGCAAGCTCGGCTTTTTGAGCTTTACGACCGAGGTCATGACGCAGCCCGAAGTGGACGGCGTGCGCCCCTACCTGCTGGTGAGCGCCGGCGCCCTGTCCGAGAAGATCGATGCGCTGGCGAGTCTGCCGCGCGAGGTATGGTCGAGCACGCTTTTGGCAGATGCCGACGCCGACCGCGTGCGCGACGTGCTCACACAGATTCGCATTGGGCTTGAGCAGGGCTTTATCAACAACGGCCACTCGGCGGCGCTCGGTCGCGCGATGAGCTACAGCTCGCCTTCGGCCGTGGTGCGCGAGCAGCTTTCGGGCGTGGACTTCTATCTGTTCCTGCGCGACCTGCTCGACCACTTTGACGAGCGCGTGAACGGGTTGCGTACCAAGCTTGCCGAGCTGGCAGGCCGCATCTTTGTGGCCGATGGCTGCCTGGCGAGCTTTACCGGCAGCGACGAGGACTTTAACGCATACTGGGCCGCCGCGGGCGACCTGGAGCTGGGCGCTGGCGACGGCGCCGATGCCGGCCGCAACGCGCTCGTGGTGCCGACGCCGTGCGACCGCCACGAGGCCTTTGTCATCCCCAGCGACATCTGTTTTGCGGCAAGCGCGTGCGACCCGCGTCGCTTGGGCATCGACGTGACGGGCGCCTGGGCGGTTGCCGCCAACGCGCTCTCCTACGACTATCTGTGGAACGAGATCCGCGTTAAGGGCGGCGCGTACGGCTGCGGATTCCGCGCGGCCGGCGAGCGTCAGGCGGCGTTCTACACCTACCGCGACCCGGCAATCGACCCCTCGATTGAGCGCGTGGCGCGCGCGGGCGAATGGCTCGGCAGCTTTGATCCCGACGAGGCCGCCTTTGAGGGCTTTATCGTGAGCTGCGTGAGCGGCATGGACGCGCCGGTGAAGCCGTACGCGCTCACCAAGCGCCGCAACACGACCTACCTGGCCGGGCTCGATCCGCATGCGCGCGAGGAGCGCCGCGCCCAGATGCTCGCCGCCACGCCCGGTGAGCTTCGCTCGCTCGGCGCCGACGTAACGCGCATCGCAGCCGAGTCACCCACCTGCGTCTTTGGCGGCCGCGACGTCATCGCCAAGAGCAACGCCGGCTTCAACGTCATCGACCTGCTGGGCTAAGGCACGGCAAGCAAAACTACCACGAAGGGCGCAGTTCACAGGCGCCCTTCGTGGTAGTTCGAACACTTGTTCTATACGCACACATGTTCTATAGTAGAGGTGCTTGCATCGAACTGAAATTGCAACTAGAATATAGTTGCAGAATGTGAGGCGGGATGACTCGATCCGATAAACTCATCGCCCAGCTGCTTAGCTGTCCTTCAACGTATAGATTTGCTGACTTTCTTAAAGTTATGGCTTCATATGGCTTTGAAATGGACAGCAAAGGCAAGACGTCCGGATCGCGCGTTCGCTTCTACAGGCCATCAGATGGCAGGATGTTCGTAATGCACGCGCCTCATCCATCTGACGAATTGACAGCGGGGACCATTCGAAACATCGTTCGCTTTCTGCAAGATGTCGGAGGTAGTCATGAGTAACGTTTTGGCATACAAGGGTTATTTCGCCCCGGTCGAGTTCGATGCCGAACAGCATGTGCTAACAGGTATGGTCGCCGGCATTAGGGACGCAATCGTATTTGAAGGCTCCACGGCTGAAGAAGTGGAGCAATGCTTCCACGACGCCGTCGACGATTACCTTGAGTTTTGCGCCGAGAAGGGCAAGGAACCCGAGCGGGCTTTTAAGGGCTCGTTCAACGTAAGAACGGGCTCTGAGCTCCACAAGCAAGCAGCGCTGGCAGCGGCAAAGAAGGGTGAGTCACTCAATAAGTTTGTGACTGAAGCGATCGCTGCGGCGCTGTGAAGCCAACGTCGAGTCGAAGCCGCCACACAGGGCGCCTTTGTGGCGGCTTCGACGTTTGCCCAGATAAAACCAGCCAAAATAAGCCTGTCACTTTTTGGCAGGTTTGCTAGAGGAGGTTGGGATGGACAAGGCTGAGTTGCGGCGGGCGGTGATTGCCCAGCGCGATGCTCTTGATTTGGACTTGCGGGCGGCGAAGTCTGCTGATATCTGTGCGCGGCTGGTTGAGCTGCTGGGCCGCTTAGATGCCGCGGCGCCGCGCATCGTTGCCGTCTATGCCGCGATGGGTTCCGAGGCAGACCCTGCCGCGTTTGCCGCTGCGGCCGCCGCGCGCGGCTGGCGCGTGGCCTATCCGTGCATGCTCTCGGCAACAGACACCGTGGCTTGTGGCCAGCGCATGTGTATGCGGGCAGTTGCCGCCGACGATGCGTCCGCGGCTCCGTTTATCGCCCACCCTACGCGGGCCTTTGCGGCCACGGACATCGACAGCAACCACTTCCCTATCGTGCCTGCCGAAGCTCTCGACATGATCGTCGTGCCGCTCGTGGCCTTCGACCAAACCGGCGCGCG
>CABUTH010000215.1 GCA_902494465.1 uncultured Collinsella sp. | reverse complement strand
TATGACATCCAGACGAGATACCCAATACAAGGAGGAGTTATGACGAACAAAGAGCTGGCTCAAAAGCTGCTGGACCTTTTGGGCGGTAAAGACAACGTGCTCGCAAACGCGGCGTGCATGACGCGCCTGCGCGTGACCGTCAAAGACGCGGGCAACGTCGACACGGAGGGCATTAAGGCACTCGACGGCGTGATGGGCCTGGTCGAGGACGACACGATGCAGATCGTGCTGGGTCCGGGCAAGGTGAATAAGGTGCTCGAGGAGTTCTCCAAGCTCACCGGCCTTGCGAAAGGCGTTGCCGACGAGAGCGTGGTTGACGCTGCGGCCACAAACAAGGCCGCGCAGAAGGCCAAGTACGAGTCTAAGCCGGTTCAGGCCTTCCTCAAGAAGATTTCCAATGTCTTCGTCGCCCTGCTTCCCGGCATCATTGCGGCTGGCCTCATCAACGGTATCTGCAACGTTATTAACGTCTCGACGGCAGGAGCGCTTGCAGGCGAGTGGTGGTACCAGGGCATTCGTTCCATGGGCTGGGCCCTGTTTGCCTATCTGCCCATCTTGGTGGGCTATAACGCGGCACGTGAGTTTGGTGGCTCCGCTGCGCTGGGCGGCATCGCCGGCATGATGTGTATCGCCAACAGCGCCATGCCCCTGCTTGCGCCTGGCGCGGCTGATCCTGCCACTGCCATTCTGCTGCCGCTCACCAGTGCGCAGTACAACCCCGCAGCGGGCGGCATGATCGCGGCTCTCATCGCTGGCGCATTTTTTGCCTGGATGGAGCGTCAGATTCGCAAGGTTATGCCCAACGCACTCGACACGTTCTTGTCCCCGCTGCTGGTGCTCATCATCGGCGCCTTTGCTCTGATGCTCGTCATCCAGCCGGTTGGCGCATGGCTGACGACTGCCATCTTTAGCGTTTTGACCTTTATCTTCGAGAAGCTGGGCGTCCTGGGCGGCTATATCCTGTCGGCAGGCTTCTTGCCGCTGGTGTCCGTCGGCCTGCATCAGGCGCTCACGCCGATCCACGCTATGCTCAACGATCCCGACGGCGCTAGCAAGGGTATCAATTACCTGCTTCCCATCCTTATGATGGCTGGCGGCGGCCAGGTCGGTGCCGGTTTGGCGCTGTACTTTAAGACCAAGAACGCCAAGCTCAAGAAGTACGTCGCAGAGTCCATTCCCGTTGGAATCCTGGGTGTGGGCGAGCCTCTGATGTATGCTGTTACGCTGCCGCTCGTTCGTCCGTTTGTGACGGCCTGCCTGGGTGCCGGATTTGGCGGCGCGCTCGCGGCGCTGCTTCACATCGGCACGGTTTCTCAGGGCGTTTCCGGTCTGTTTGGCCTACTGATCGTTGTTCCTGGCCAGCAGCTCGGCTACGTTGCCGCTATGCTGCTTGCCTATGCCGCCGGCTTTGTCCTGACGTGGTTCTTTGGCGTCGACGAGCAGAAGATCAACGAGTTCTTTGGCGAGTAGTTTGATATCGCGAGCCGTGTTACTCGGGGCTCGCGGTGCGCGGCAGATTTCTTGATGCTATGGTTGTGCCGGCGGGGCTAACTGCTCCGCCGGCCTTTTTTAAAGGAGCGTTGAAGCGTGAAAACGGGTATTTCGATTTATCTTTCCAGCCCTCTGCAGGATATTGAGCGGACGATTGAGCGTGGTGCCGCGGCGGGTGCGCGCTATGCGTTCACCTCGCTGCATATTCCCGAGGATGGGGGAGCGGCGTATGCCGATAAGGTCCGTCATGTGCTGTCGCTGCTTTCCGCCCGCGGCATTGCGCTCATTGCCGATGTGGGGCCGCGTACGTGCGATTTGCTCGGGCTTGAGCGTATCGAGGACCTGCGCGATCTGGGGTTGGAATACCTTCGTTTGGACTATGGCTTTAGCGCCCAGCGGGTCGCGGAGCTGTCCGGTGTATTTCGCATTGTGGTCAATGCATCGACGGTGAGTTCTGATGAAATCGCATCGTGGCGTGAAGCCGGCGCCGATGTGACTCGTTTTGCCGCCTGCCACAATTTTTACCCCAAGCCTTATACCGGTTTAGCTCTTGAAGATGTTGCTCGGACGAATCTTCGTCTTGCGGCGCTTGGATTCGAAATCATGGCTTTTGTGCCGGGTGATGCTAACGTTCGCGGGCCGGTATTCGAGGGACTGCCGACGGTCGAGGCGCAGCGCGGTCGCGCGTCAAAGGTTGCTCTCAATATGCTTGAGCTTGCACATGGCGCCGATTGCGACATTGTGTTGGTCGGCGACCCCGATCTTTCCGATGCGGGCTGGGCGCAGTTTGCTCAAGTTTCCGCCGGATACGTGGACCTGCAATGCGAGCTTGAGCCCGGTTATGCCTATGTGCGCGGGCAGATTCATCACGACCGGCCCGACTCGAGTGTCCTCATCTTTAGGTCTCAGGAGTCACGTACGAAGCTTAAGCCGGATTCCGTGCCGACGGATGCCGGAGCCGGCCTGCCGCGAAAGGCGGGGTCGATCGCTGTGAGCAATAGCGGATATGGGCGCTACGAAGGCGAGCTTGAGATTGCGCGGGTCGATCTTCCCGGTGACGAGCGCATGAACGTTGCGGGCCATATCACGCCCGAGGCAATGGAACTGCTGCCGTTTATCAAGCGCGGATTCGGGGTACGGTTCGTTTAACGTGTGACCCGCGGGCTACAATTGGCCCATCATACGAAGGCGCCTCGTGTGGCGTGTGCCTGCGTTGGCCGATCTATATTCGGAGGATTCCCATGACTGTACTGTTTGTTGAATATCCCAAGTGCTCGACCTGTAAGAAGGCCAAGGCATGGCTGGACGAACATGGGGTAGAGTATATCGATCGCGATATCGTTTTGGACAATCCCACGGCTGATGAGCTTGCGACCTGGATTGCTCGTTCGGGGCTGCCGGTGCGGCGCTTCTTTAATTCATCGGGCATGAAATATCGAGAGCTGGGCCTGAAGGCGCGTCTGGATGCGGGCATGACGGATCGGGAGTGCTACGAGCTGCTGGCGACCGACGGCATGCTGGTCAAGCGTCCGCTGCTGGTGGGCGACGACTTTGCGATTCCCGGCTTTAGGGAAGCGGCTTGGGCAGAGGCGTTGCTGTAGCGGCTGCGGAAAGTGC
>CABUTH010000214.1 GCA_902494465.1 uncultured Collinsella sp. | reverse complement strand
CGGTCGAAGAAGAACTGCGCCGCCTGCTCGCCGAGTAGGTTTTCGAGACATGCCTAGAAATGTGCTGCTTGCTGTAGCGGATGGGCAAGTAGATTTACGGGCATGTCCAAACATCTACTGACAGTCGGGGCAGAGACCTTCGAAGATGGTGTAGTGCGACGTGACGTGCCAGCCGATTTGCTCGGACGCCTTGGCGTCGAGCTGGGCATCGAAGGGGAGCGGTACGTCGATGACGCGGCTGCACGAGGTGCAGATGATATGCGCATGCGGCTCGATCGTGCGATCGAAGCGGCTGCCGCCCGGTGTCTTAATAGAGAGAATCTCCCCTGCGTCGGCTAAGAGATTGAGGTTGCGGTAGACCGTGCCGCGGCTGATCTTGTCATCCTGTTCGCGTACGGCGTTGTAGATTTCGTCGGCGGTGGGATGGTTATAGCTTTGGCGCACAGCGTCAAGAACCAGCTTTCGCTGCCTGGTATTCCTTCTTTGCACCGCCATGCGCCTCGCCTCTTTTCTATCAACGGCCGTAGGTAAATGATACCGTATTTAGCACACAATACTAATAACGAGGAATGAAACCGTCTTCATTGGCAAGTGGGGCTCGGGCCTGGGCGTCTACGAGGCGAAAACGCGTTCCCATGCGCTCGTAGGAGGCATGAAGCGCCTCGAGATGAGATAGGATGTTTGCCGGAGTTCCTTGTATCTCCATCTCGACTGAGCCGTCTTCCATGTTACGCACCCAGCCGGTGAGTGCGCGTGCCTGCGCGAGGTTGGTGTTGGTAAAGCGAAAACCAACGCCCTGGACCCGCCCCTCCCATCGCAGGAAATAGCGCTGCGGGGCGTCTTGAGTGGCCTCGTCACTTGCGAGCACGGTGAGCCTACGGCGCAGCTCGAGCTCGACGCTATAAGGCTTTTGGGGTTCGCGGCCGCCGGCGGCGACGCTGGAGAAGAACGTATCGAAGAAGCCCATCGCTATGCCTGCTTGCCTGCGTCGGCCGGGAAGGTTATGCCGGCCTGCTGGCGCGCGGCATCCATGATGCGCAGTGAGACGAGCGTGACATCGCGGTAGTGGCCAAGCTCGTGACGTCCCGCCGGGGTCTCCCAAATCTCTTCCTTGACGTTATCGATGCCGCCGATGGCGGTGATAAAGTCTGTGAGTTCGTATTCCATGGTGTTGCTCGATTTGGGCAGGTCGAGCACGCGGCCGTTGTCGCTCTGTTCGCGCGGTGCCTCGGTCGCCGAGCCGCGTACGACGTCGCCGCGATAGTCGATGCGGACGTTGCGGGGCGTGGACAGATGGTCAATCTGGATAGTGCCACGCTCGCCTTCGATTTGCGAGGGCAGTAGGTCATTCGTAATTTTGGAGTGCGCGAGCTCGACGGAGATACGGCCACCGCCGTAGCTGGCGAGGATGGAACCGCAGCCATCGATGGGGCCGTGCGTGAGCTGTCGCGTGGTGGGGTCGAGCAGAGTAGCCATGCTCGTAAGGCCGGAGGGCATGCCGAAAATCTCGACCATGGGCTCGACGGTGTAGACGCCAATATCCATGAGGGAACCCGAGGCCATATTGCAGTCGAAGATATTGGTGGCGCGTCCCGCGAGAATCTCGTTGTAGCGCGAGGAATATTTGCCAAAGCGCAATGAGGCGCGACGGATGGGTGCGATCTCACCCAGGGCGTCCTCGATGGCGTGGAAGGCGGGATCGTGGAGGGGACGCATGGCCTCGAGGGCCACGACACCTGCTGCCTCGCCAGCGCGGAAGACTTCCAGCGCCTGCGCCTCGGTGGCGCAGAAGGGCTTCTCGACGATGACGTGCTTGCCACCGGCGATACAGGCGAGCGCCTGCTCGTAGTGAAGCGCATTGGGGCTGCCGATATAGACGGCGTCGACGTCGGCGGCTGCCGCAAGCTCATCAAGTGAAGTAAAGTTTCGCTCGCCACCGCGCTCGGCGGTAAAGGCGGCGCCGCGATCTGCATCGCGCGAGAGCGTGCCCACGAACGCGGCTTGGTCGTTGGCGTTGACGACCTGGATAAAGTCGTCGGTAATCATGGATGTGCCGATGGTCGCGATGCGCAGCATACGTCCCCCTTGCGTTGTTTGGTCTACAGGATGAGTGTAGCGCGAGGGGGCAGGGAATAGCGTGCGAAAACGCCGTTACAGGTCGCTCTCGTTAAAGCCGGTGTCGATATCGAGGTTGCTGCCGTCGGCCGCCGTGGTGGCAAGCTCATCGCAGCGCTCGTTGAGCTCGTGACCGGCGTGACCTTTAACCCAGATGAACTCAACCTTGTGCTTGCTCTTTGCGGCGAGCAGGCGCTCCCACAGATCGCGGTTCTTGACAGGCTGCTTGTTGGCGGTCTTCCAGCCGCGTTTTTTCCATCCGTCAATCCAGTGCTTGTTGAAGGCGTTGACGACGTACTGCGAATCGGAATGGACTTCGACCTCGCAGGGGCGGTTGAGCGCCTCGAGCGCCACGATGACGGCCATGAGCTCCATGCGGTTGTTGGTGGTCTTGGCGTAACCGCGCGAAAGCTCGGAGGTGAAGGTCTTGCCGGCGGGGTTGGTGTATTTGAGCACGGCGCCGTAGCCGCCGCGTCCCGGATTTGATCGGGCCGAGCCGTCGGTATAGATGATGACCTTCACGGGCTTCCTTTCGTTGAGTGCGTTTCGCGTGAGTGACCATTGTAGCGCCATGTCCGCCGGGGGCTAGCAATCTACGATTTCTACCCCGTCTTCCGACAGTTAGTTGGCATGGATGATGCGGTTGAGCTCGTCGAGGTATTGCTGCAAGAGGGGAGAGGGCTTGCGCTCGTCGTGCATGATATAGCCTACGTGCATCGTTGGGGCGTCTGCTAACGGGATCGATGCCATACCCCATTGCATTTCATTGGAGAGGACACCGGTCGACAGGGTGTAACCGTTCGACGTGATAAGCAAGTTAGTAAGTGTTCCGCGGTCCGAGATTCGTATGTTGCGGTCGCAAGGGATATAGCTAAAAGGTTCCTCGGCGTAATAGAAGGAGTTTGAGGTGCCTTGCTCAAAACTGTAGCGCGTATAGGGCGTGAGGTCGGCAAGGGACAGCTGAGGGCGGCGTGCGAGCGGGTGGCGCTCGCTAACGAAGACGTGG
>CABUTH010000213.1 GCA_902494465.1 uncultured Collinsella sp. | reverse complement strand
CCGTCCCTTCAACTGGGAAAACGGCGCCCCCGGACCCCAGGAGGGGCCGCGGGGGCGTTCAGCTAACTGCGGGAAAGGCCTATCCGCTCAATGTGTTCGGCTGAGATCGGAAATCAACCATAGCCGTACAAGATTAGAGACAAAAGAATAGACCTCGCGACTTTAAGCCACGAGGTCCACATTCACACGCTGTGTAAGATGACTTAGTAGCGCACGAAGATATAGTTGTTGTTCATGCCGGCGGCAACGGAGCTGATGATAACGCCTGTGTTGTAGTCGGAAGCATGAATCATCTGACCGCCACCGATGTAAATGCCGGTGTGGTACGAGTTGACCACAACGTCACCGGGCTGCGGATCGGACACACGCGTCCAGCCCATAAAGGTACCCGTGGTGCCGAGGCGGCAATAGCGACCAGTGAGGCAATAGCTAACAAAACCAGAGCAGTCGAAGCTGTTCGGGCCAATTCCGCCCCAGGAATAAGCGCAACCAAGCTTGCTGTATGCACGCGAGACAACAGAACCACCATCGACGGACTGGCTCGGAGCAGAAGGCGTCGGAGCCGGAGCAGGCGTGGAGGGCTGCGGCGTCGGAGCAGGTGCCGGCGTAGGAGCCGGAGTGTTGCCGCCCTGGTTGTTGTTATTGCTGGTCTGGCCACCGTTGTTGGTGTTCTCGGTCGTACCGGCAGTCTCGTTGCTCACCGTGGCCTTCTCGGCGGTGCTGGCGTTGATGCCGGCCTGCAGCGCGGCGTTGGCCTCGGCCTCGGCGGCAAGCTCGGCCTGCAGCTGCGAATCCAGGGAGTTTACGACGTTCTGGGCTTCAGCCTGCTGGGCGTTAAGCTCGTCGACCTTCTTTTGCGTGGCGGCGACGTTCTTCTCCTGCTCGGCCTGCTTATCGGTGAGCTGCTGCTTAAGCTCCTTGACCTCTTGAATGGTCTGAGCTTGCTTATCGGAAACTTTGCCGTAGTAGAACAGACGGTTGAGCATATCGCTCAGGTCATCGACACCCGTCAGAACCTGAAGCAGGCTCAGACCGCCGGTTTTGTACTCGCCGGCGACATAGGTTGAGAGCTTAGCCTGACCATCGGCGATCTCCTGCTGCTTTTGCGTGATCTCGCCGGCAGTCTGATCGAGCGCCTGCGTCTGCGTGGCGAGCTCATCGTAAATCTGCTGAGTTTGGGTACCGATCTGCTCGAGCTTCGTACGAGCAGCGGCAAGGTCGGATGCGGTATCGGCGTAGGCAGGAGCCGCGAGGCCCAAGCCCAAAACACAAGCGAGGGTTGCCGTAGCAGCGCAGCGTGCCATGTTTTTGTGCGTGTTTGCTGTGCGCATGTAGCTTCCTTTCCAGTAACTAAGGGTAACGGCTAGTCCACCGTCACCAGGCTAAAGAGCTCCACATCGTCATCAGACGGCGTGAGCTTCTCGCGCGGGTTGAGAAACGCAAGCTCAAGGATACAACCGTAACCGATAAGCTTTGCGCCCATATCTCGCACCAGTTTACCTGTTGCCTCGACGGTTCCGCCCGTCGCGACCAAGTCGTCCAGAATCAACACGGTATCTTTAGAGCTGATAGCGTCGGCATGGATCTAAATGGAATCCGTTCCGAACTCGAGCTCGTAGCTCTGGCTCACAGTCTTGCGCGGTAGCTTGCCCGGTTTACGTGCGGGAACAAAGCCGGCGCCAAGGGCTACAGCTACCGGTACGCCAACCATAAAGCCGCGAGCCTCGGGACCCACGACCTTGGTGATTCCCATGCCGGCAAAGTGCTCGGCGAGGGCATCGGTCATGGCTTTGAGCGCCTCGGGATTGCCAAAGAGCGGCGTGATGTCTTTAAAGATGACTCCGGGCTCGGGATAGTCGGGGATGTCGACGATTTGAGATTCGAAGTCGTACATTGCATGACCTTTCAATGGGTTCCCGAAATTTCAGCAGCGGTTATTTGCCCGCGGTGGCGGTGCCGGATTGCGAAGGGGGGACGACCTTGAGCGGCTTGACGAGAGAATCCTTGTGCGAAGCCGGCGCGGCTATCTCTTCGTTTTTGGCCTTGGTGGACTCGGAGCGAGTGATTTCCTCATCGAGTGCATCGATGTCGGCGTCCTCGACCACGGCGTTGAGCGACTCAAAAACGCGGTTCTTGAGCAGCGCGGTGTGCACGCCCTCCGTCAGGTCGTGAAGCTTCTTAAACGCACGCTCGAGCTTGGCGTCGCGCTCGTCATCGGAGGTATCCATGCCGAGCATGCTCACAAGCACCTGCTCAAACATCGAGGACTCGCGGTTGGCGGAAGACACGTACTGACGCAGGTTGCGCGGCTCGATATGGAAGCGCGACAGCTCGGAGCAGTAGCGGATGATCGGAAAATCGCGACCATCGACAAGCTCGCGATTCTGCGGACTCTTGATGATGCGAATGAGGTCGTTCTCGGCGAGCGAGCGGATAAACGAAATTTCGACGCCCAACATATCGGGAATGGTCTCGATGGGATGCAGCTTTTGCTTAGTCTCCTTGGGCTCCGTCTTGAGCGGAACATCGGATAGCAAGCCCACCTCGTAGGCGAGCGTTGACAGGTCCGTGGCGTTTTCCAAGCGCTGCTTAATCACGTTGAGCGGCATGTAGCGGGTCTTCTGCAAGTGCAGGATGACCTCCAGACGATCAACGTCCTCCTTAGAGTACTGACGGTATCCCTTAGGCGTACGATGAGGGGTAATGAGCCCCTCATCCTCTAGAAATCTAATTTTTGAGTTCGAAAGATCGGGGTATGCGCCTCGAAGTAGGTTGACGACTTGGCCGATACTCAGATAGTTGCGTTCGGCCATGCCCTACTCACCGGTTTCGATGCGCTCCGGCGTGCTCTCGTGGTAGATGAGCGTAAACGTACCGATCTGAACGGAAGAACCGTCGTGCAGCGGGGCTGCATTGACAATGGCACCGTCGACCCAGGTACCATTGAGCGAGCCCAGGTCCTCGATGCGAGCGCCGAGGCCCTCGCGAATAATGCGCGCGTGGCTGCGCGAAACGGTCATGTCATTAAGGAAGATGCCGTTCGCGGGATCGCGGCCGATGGTAGTCACGTCGTCCTCGAGCTCAAAGGCGGCACCAGTCTGCTGACCCTTGACGATGGACAGGACGGG
>CABUTH010000212.1 GCA_902494465.1 uncultured Collinsella sp. | reverse complement strand
GAGCTTGAGGAGCGAGGCCGCGATGGCGTAGTTGACGGCGGCCTGCGGGCCAAAGTCGTTGATGTGGGCATGGACGAGGCCGGCGTTAAAAGCGTCGCCGGCGGCAACGCCCTCGAGCACGTGTACGTCGTGAGCGGGGGAGAACCAGTGCTCGCCGCTCTCGGCGTCATAGAGCATGCCCATCCAAATGGAGCGCTCGACGCAGGAGATGTTGCGGACGACCGAGGCGACCTTCTTGCAACCGTACTCGGCGCAGATCTGACGGGCCATCTCGACGTAGGTGTCGCGCTCCTCGATGCCGTGGGCAAGGGAGCCGGAGACGCAGGTCATACCGAGACCGGCAGGAGCGTCCTCGTCGTTGGCGATGCAGATGTCGACGAGCGGCAGGAGCTCCTTCATGGTTGCCTGCGACTTCTCGGGCGACCACATCTTGCCGCGATAGTTCACGTCGCACACGGTGGTGATGCCTTTGGTGCGGCAGGCGGTGAGGGCATCCTTGCAGGCGGCAGCCATCTCGTCGGAGACGGCGGGCGTCACGCCGGAGAAGTAGAAGACATCGATGCCCTTGAGGATCTCGTCCCAGTCAAAGACGTCGCGCTTGGCCATGTTGATGGCGGAGTACTTGCGATCGTAGACGCAGCCGTTGCCGCGCTGCGAGGCGCCGACCTCAAACACATAGGAGCCAAGACGGTCGCCCTGGCGCACGACGCGCGAGGTATCGACGTCGTAGACCTTCAGCGAACGCAGGGCGCACTCGCCCAGACGGTTGGCCGGGACAACGGAGACGTAAGCGGCCTTGTCGCCCTGATAGGCCAGGGAAAGCGCGGTGTTGGCCTCGGCGCCGCCGTAGCGGACGTCAAACTCGGTCGCCTGCTCAATGCGCAGATGGTCTTTGGGCGAGAGCCTCATCATGATCTCGCCGAAGGTAAGAACCGTTTTACCCATGGTCGCGTAGCTCCTTCTTGCTCGTGCGTACACCTTTGATATGGCGTTGGCACGGAGGTGCCAAGACGGTAGGGTGCATCTTTGCACCTCCGTGCCAACGCTTGCCGAAATCGGTTTACGAAATCGGTTTCGTTTCGAGTTGTAGTATACTCACCTACAGCGTTTTGCAAGCGAGATTTTTAAAAAAATGCCTAAAATGGCTCAGACTGCCGACAATTGGGAAACGGGGTGCGCTATGGCGCAGATGAGAATCAAGGACATTGCCGCCGAGGCGGGCGTGAGCCCGGCCACGGTTTCGCGCTATCTCAACAACCGCCCCGGGCAGATGACCGAGGAAACCCGTGCTCGCATCGCGGCGGTTATCGAGCGCACCGGCTATCGTCCACGTGCCGCCGCGCGCAATCTGCGCAGCTCGCGTACCAACCTCATCGGCGTGATCTTGGCCGACATTGCTAACCCGTTCTCGAGCGCCATGCTCGAAGGGCTTTCCGCCAGCGCCGCCGCGCGCGGCTGCTCACTCATGACGGCCATTAGCGGCAATGATTCCGCCAAGGAGGCAGAGTCGCTCACCAGACTTATCGATGCCGGCGTGGACGGCCTGGTCGTCAACACCTGCGGCGGCAATGACGAGGCGATCGCCGCGGCAGCGGGGCGCCTGCCCGTCGTGCTGCTCGACCGCGATATTGCCGCCGGCGGTGTCGATCTGGTGACCTCCAACAACCGTGAGCTGGTCGCCGGCCTGGTAGACGCCTTGGCTGTCGCGGGCAGCGAGCGCCTGTGCCTGCTCACCGAGGCAAGCGATGACAGCCCCGTGCGTCGCGAGCGCGCCGAGTCCTTTGCCGACGAGCTTTCGCGCCGCGATCTTGCGGGCGAGGTCGTCACCCTGGCCGACGGTGGCGCCACGGGTGTCAGTCGCCTGGACGAGACCATCCGCGGCTATGCGGGTAAAAAGCTCGGCCTCATTGCCGTCAACGGCCTGGTTTTCCTGTGTCTGACCGAGGCGCTGGCCCAGCTCGGCCCCTCGTTGCCGGCTGGCCTCAAGATTGCGACGTTTGACGATTACCCCTGGAACCACGTGCTCTTTGGCGGTGTGACCACGGCCGCGCAGGACACCCTCACCATTGCCGAGCGCGTAGTCGAGCGTCTGTCCGAACGCATCGACATCGTTACCACTACGGTGGGCGATGCCGCAAAGCTCGCCCCCAAGCGGATCGAGATCCCCGGCCACATCGAACACCGCGCTTCGACCTCGCGCTAGCCGCTCGTTCGCAACGGCCTGCTCGCGCACGTTTTTTGAGCGCTTGATACGCTTTAACCCTGCGGAAACATTTTTCTGCGATAGTATCTGCGATATAGACCAGTCGAAACCCGCCCGAAAGAAAGGGGAGCGACATGAACCAGCAGAACATCGATTACGTACTCCGCTCTGTAGAGCAGCGTGACATCCGCTTTGTGCGTCTGTGGTTTGTCGACATTCTCGGCCGCCTCAAGAACTTTGCCATTAGCCCCGAGGACCTCGAGGTCGCTTTTGAGGAGGGTATTGGCTTTGACGGCTCCGCCATCGAGGGCTTTGCCACGCCCGAGGAAGCCGACATGCTGGCGTTCCCCGATGCTTCGACCTTCCAGATCCTGCCGTGGCGCCCGAGCCACAACGGCGTCGCCCGCGTGTTCTGCGATGTATGCACTCCCGATCGCAAGCCCTTTGCCGGCGACCCGCGCGATGCCCTGCGTCGCATGTTCCGCAAGGCCGAGAAGGCGGGCTATCTGCTCAACGTGGGCGCCGAGCTGGAGTATTACTACTTCCCCGACGAGCACACGCCCGAGCCGCTCGACAACGTGGGCTACTTCGATCTTTCGGTGAGCGATGCCGCCCGCGACCTGCGTCGCAACACGGTCCTCACGCTCGAGAAGATGTCCGTGCCCGTGGAGTACACCTTCCACGCCGCCGGTCGCTCGCAGCACGGCATGAGCCTGCGTCACGCCGAGGCCCTGAGCATGTCCGACGCCATCACCACGGCCAAGCTCATCATTAAGCAGCAGGCCTACGAGAGCGGCTGCCATGCCTCCTTTATGCCCAAGCCGTTGGCGGGTGAGGATGGCAGTGCTATGTTCCTGTGCCAGTCGCTGTTCGACCACGACGGCAACAACGTCTTTTGGGGCGAGGACGACGAGAAGTACCATCTC
>CABUTH010000211.1 GCA_902494465.1 uncultured Collinsella sp. | reverse complement strand
GCAAAGAAGGCCACTTAATGTGGCCTTCGTCTTGCATAGGACTGTAGAGCAGCAAACGTAACGCCCGCCCGTCTCCGACCGACGGTCGAGTGGACTACTTTGCGGCGCCGGGGATGCCGTGGGAGGTTTTGGCGGTTTTGGCTCCGTTCACGGTGGCGGTCTGTAGGGCCCTTACTGCGAGCATGCCCAGCAGGTCTAGGGGAACAGCGGCGCTTGCCTGGGCGCCTAGTTTGCCGCTGGCGAGAGTGTAGATGGTGTCGCCGTCGTTGGTGGTGTGTGTGGGACGGATGGCGTGTGCGTAGGCGTCTGCGGCCATCTGGGAGACCTTGGTGGCTTGTGCCTTAGTGAGTTCTACGTTGGTGACGATGCAGCTGATGGTGGTGTTGGTGCGGTCGAGCGGCATCTGCATGGATCCGGCGGCGGCAAAGGCTGCGAGTTCCATGTCGACGATCTGGTCGCTATCGGCGGCGGCGCGCATGCCGGCGACCCACTCGCCGGTGAAGGGGTCGACCACGTTGCCGCAGGCGTTGACCGAGACCACGGCGCCTACCTTAACGGGACCGAGCGCCACGGCGGCAGCGCCAAGGCCGGCCTTCATGCAGGTAGCGGGGCCCATGAGCTTACCCACGGTAGCGCCCGTGCCGGCGCCTACGTTGCCCTGTTCGAGCTTGGTGGGGGTGTTGTCGAGTGCTTCGCGCACGGCGGCGATGCCGGCCTCAATGTCGGGGCGAACGGTGGGGTTACCAAAGGCGAGGTCGAAGATACAGCTCGAGCACACGATAGGCACCTGCGTGGGGCCGACGGGAAGGCCGATGCCGCGGCTCTCAAGCTCGCGAGCGACGCCGCTTGCAGCCTCGAGGCCAAAGGCCGATCCACCCGAAAGGCAGACGGCGTGGACCTTGTCGACGGTGTTCTCGGGTCGTAGCAGGTCGGTCTCGCGCGAAGCGGGAGCACCGCCGCGAACGTCAACGCCGCCGGTGGCGCCCTCGGGTGCCACGATTACGGTGCAACCGGTGCCGGCCTCCTCGTCCGTATAGTTGCCATAGCAAAAGCCATCGACATCGCAGACGTCAATGGCCTCGAGCAGTGTATCCATGTTTAACTCCTATCGGTTTTCCGCCGCGCCTTGTGCCCGGTCGGGATCCGTACGGTACGCCAAAATTGTAGGCGCTGGGGAATACCCAGCGCCAGATGCAATTACGAGAGTTTTTGAATCGCGCGCGCGACGCGGGCGATGGGTAGGCCCACCACGTTATAGAAGTCGCCCGAAATATCGTGCACGAGCATGCGTCCGCTTGTGCCCTGAATGCCGTAGGCGCCGGCCTTGTCCATGGGCTCACCCGAGGCGACGTAGCGCTCGATCTGCTCGTCGGTGAGCTCGTAGAACGTCACGTCGGTCACATCGACAAAGGACAGGCTCTCGGCGGCATGCGGGGCTGTAGCGTCGCCGGCTTTAACGATGCAGACGCCGGTTGCGACCTGGTGCGTGCGGCCCGAAAGCTCACGGAGCATGGTGTGCGCCTCGTCCTCGGTTGCCGGCTTGCCCAGAATCTTGCCGTCAAAGGTGACGATGGTGTCGGCCGCGACCGTCAGCTCATTGGGCTCGGCATACTCGGCAGCAACGGCGGCGGCTTTTGCGCGTGCTAAACGTTCAACGAGCGTAAGCGGGGCCTCGCCATCAAAGGGCGTTTCGTCGATATCTGCGGGAATCACGCGAATGTCATACCCTGCCTCGCGCATCAGCTCTATGCGGCGCGGCGATTGCGAAGCCAAAATCATAGTTGGATGCCCTCGGCGACCTTCTCGACGGCCTTGTCGCCGGCGAGCGTGCGCAGCAGCTCAAGCGCAAAGGGGAGCGACTGGGCCATGCCGCTGGCGGTGATGATGTTGCCGTCTTGCGTGACCTTCTCGCCGGTATAGGCGCCTTCGGGGAAGCTTTTCTCAAAGCCAGGGAAGCACGTGGCGTGGCGCCCCTCGAGCAGGTCGAGCTCGCCCAGGATAAACGGGGCGGCGCAGATGGCGGCGACGTGCTTGGTTGCGGCGAACTCGTGGACCACGTCGCAGACGCGCTGATCGGCGCGCAGGTTGGTAGCACCGGGTAGGCCGCCGGGCAGCACGACACAGTCGTATTCGTCAAAGTCGATCTCATCAAAGAGCGCATCGCAGGTCACGGGGATCTGCAGCGAACTTACGACCTCACGCGTGGGCATGATCGAGACGAGCGTGGCACGTACGCCGCCGCGACGCATGACATCGACCATGGTCAAGCATTCAATAGTTTCAAAGCCATCGGCGGCGAGAACGGCAACGCTGGGCATGAGGGTTCCTTTCATAGGCGGCATACAATTAGCCGTCTTATACCCCGAAGACCTCCGCTTGCCACGCTCGATTTCCCAATGATTTTTCTGAGCAATGATTAAGTGGCTAGTTGCGCTTAAGGTGGACGACGGTCTCGCAGTGGAAGGTTTGTGGGAACAGGTCGACTGGCGTGATCTTTACGGGGGAGAAGGTGCCTTCTTCGACAAAGCGTTTGAGATCGCGCGCCAGGGTGGCCGGGTCGCAGCTCACGTAGGCGACATCGCGAGCACTCGTGCTGGCGATAAGGTCGATCGCCTCGGGGGCGAGTCCTGCACGCGGCGGGTCGACCACCAAGACGTCGGCATCCTGGTCGGGGAACTCGCGCACCGCGTCTCCGCCAATGACGTCGACGTTATCGAGCTTGTTGATCTCCAGGTTACGGCGCAGGTCGCGCACGGCGGGGCCGTAGGCCTCGACGGCGGCGACAAAGTCGCAGCGGCGGGCGAGCGGCAGGGTAAAGGTGCCGGCACCGCAGTACAGGTCCACGGCAAGCTCGTCTTCCTGCGGGTCGAGCGCTTCCATGACAAGATCGATCAAAATCTCGGCACCCTTGGTGTTGACCTGGAAAAAAGACGGGGCAGACAAGCGCATCTGACCCTCGGCGATATTCTCGGTCCATGAGCCCTCTCCGGCGAGCATTTCGACCTTGGAGACACGACGGGCCTTCTTTTCGCCCTTGCTCATCACGCGCACGATGCTCGTGGGATGAGCGGCGTCCGCCAGCACGCGGGAGACCTGCGAGCGCGGAAAAGAGCCTGTGGGCGTCCAGAGTGCGACCTCGAGTGCCTT
>CABUTH010000210.1 GCA_902494465.1 uncultured Collinsella sp. | reverse complement strand
TGAACTCCTGACCCATCGTCTAAAAGAGACCATTTTTGCCCCCGTTCAGATTGCGGGCGACAACATCACTCCCGTTTGCATTGTCGCCCCGGTCTTTTACGAGCGCCTGGACTACCAAACATCTGCTGTTTTGTGCGAACTCGACCGTCGCCTTCGCACAGCTGGCGGGCTTGTCCCCAACGACAGCCTCCCTATACCCGAGGTCGAGCGCAAAAGCGCCATCGCCGAACGCATCGATATGCTCACCGGCCTCTGCCGACCCAGCGAGTTTATGCGCCGTGCCAATGCTTTCATCAAGGCAAGGCGCGACGGCGCTTGGTGTATCGCCACCGTCGACATGGGCCACATGCGCCTATTTAACGAATGGTATGGACAGACCGAAGGCGACCGTATGCTTGCCGATGTGTGCACGGTGCTCAAGGATATCGAGAACGCCGGCATGGGCGTCGCGGGATACTGGGGGCAAGACGACTTTTGTCTGCTCATACCCTTTGAGCACGATTACGTTCACCGAGTCTATGCGCGCGTGCGCGAGGCTGTAGCCAAGCACGACGACGGCGTAGGCTTTTGGCCGTCCATGGGCGTATGCCCCATCGACGCTAGCGAGGAAATCACCATCGATGCGCAGGCAAAGGCCATGTTTACCAATCGACGCGCCAAAAACGACTTCAAGGAGCGCATTGCTATTTTCCGCCCCGAGGAATATGAACACGAGATTGCGTTCCACCGCACGCTGACCGAGTTCCAGTACGCGCTCTCAAACGGCCGCATCACGTACTATCTTCAGCCCCAGGTCGATATGGAAACCGGCGAGATTATTGGCGCCGAAGCACTCACCCGCTGGATTGACAAGGACGGCTCTCTCATTTCGCCCGCAACGTTTATCCCCGCACTCGAGGAAAGCGGCTTTGTAGTGACGCTCGACAAGTACATTTGGCAGGGTGTCGCCACATGGCTTCGCGAGCGTCTCGATCGCCGTCTTCGCGTGGTTCCAGTCTCGCTTAATGTGTCGCGCGTGGATATCCTTGCCTGCGACGTTGCCGAACATATGGGGGCGCTCGCAGCCCAATACAACCTACCGCCCGAGCTCATGCGCATCGAGATCACCGAGACGGCTTATACGGGAGAATCCGAGGCCGTGGATAAGCTGACCGCAGATCTGCACACCCGCGGCTTCTCGACCTATATGGACGATTTTGGCACCGGCCAGTCCACGCTCGCGATGCTCAAGAACGTCAACGTCGACGTCATCAAGCTCGACCGCACCTTTGTGCCCACCGACCGCGATCAAGGCCGCAGCACGCAAATCATTTCATCGATGCTCGAAATGGCGCAGTCGCTCCATCTGCCCGTCGTGGTCGAAGGCGTCGAGACAAATGAGCAGGCGAACATGCTACGACAAATGGGCGCCCGCTACGCTCAGGGCTTCCTCTACTACCGCCCCATGCCGGCGAAGGATTTTGAGGCATTGCTCGATGGTGGCAATAACAACTGATACGCTCGCGCGCAAAACGCCACCGTCGAAGGGGACATTTGTCTCCATTAGCTAACTTATATCCCCAATTCAAACCGAATTGGGGATATGATACAAACCGTTGTTCCGCCCAAGGAGGTTATCCATCATGAACGAGTCATATCGCCTGGGCGAGCAATCGATTATTGCCTATCTTCAGCGACTTGCGAACGGCGTCTCGACCGCTGAACTCGATGTTGCCGCGCTGCCCGCTGGGCTACGCGCCGTTGGTGAGCAACTGCAAAAGACGCATGCCATCCTGCAACAAGAGCGCCAGCTGCTTGAGCGCAACGCCTATATCGATCCGCTCACCAACTTGGGCAACCGCAACGGATTCGACCGTCACGTCGAGCAACTCTGGCGCAAAGGCGACCCCTTCACCTGCGCCTATATTGACATCGATCACCTTAAGCACTGCAATGATAGGTTTGGCCACGCCGAAGGCAATCGCTATATTCTGAGCATCTGCCGCACGCTCTCCGAAACCATGGAGCACGATGAGATGCTGTTCCGTATCGGTGGAGACGAGTTTGTGCTCATCTCGCTCTCCGCAAACGAGATTGAACTCGAGCAGCGCTTGGAGCAGGTACGTACCAGGCTGATCGAGGCGAGCTCAGGTGGCAAGGCGCCCATGATCGGCAGCTTTAGCTTTGGCTGCTCGCGCGTCGATCCACTTGCCGGCGACACGCGTCGCCAGATGACGATGGATGCCGATCGCAAGATGTATCGCTATAAGCTTATGCATCGTGTGCGACAACCGAAAGACGATGACGCGCCGCAACGCCCAATCGTCGATCAGCTTCCCTGCAACGACCGGGTGTTCCAAGCGATCTCCATGAGCTCCGAGACGCGCTATCCGTTTATCCTCAATCTCGATACGGGAGAATCGCAATGGTCGGTTAACGCCGTGCGCGATTTTGACCTGCCCTCCCAGCACCCTTTTAACTCACTCGACATGTGGCTCGCCCGCGTTCATCCCGAGGACCGTGACAACGTACGCGTCGAGCTCGACATGGTGATAAACGGCACGTGGCACTTCCACTACATGCAGTATCGCGTAATGGATGCCACCGGAAAATACGCGCTTTGCGACTGCACGGGCTACCGCTTGGACGGCACCGATACCGAGCCCGGCATGTATGTGGGCATTATCATCAACCGAAGCTTGGCAGATACGACCGATTCCGTGACCGGCTTGGGCGATATTCACGCCCTGGTCAACGCCATTGGCGAAATGCGTCGCGTGGCGCGCAAGGCTGGTTTGATCGCCATCAAAATCGACGATATCGCTCAGGTCAATGCCCGCTTTGGCTTTGATGCGGGCGACCGCGTTTTGGCAGAAAGCGCCGCTTGCCTCATGGAATGCTCGCGCGGCAAGGGTCGCCTGTTCCGCTCGACGGGGCCGATGTTCGTGGCGCTTTTCGACGACTTTGATCCCGAAGAGACCGACGCGATCGCAGACGAAATCGAACGGTTCCTGGGTTCTCCCGTGCTCATCGGCTCGCTTGAATATCAGCCGCCCATTCGCGTGGCCACGCTCCATCTGGACGGCGTCGACCGTCAGCCCGTTTCCATTCTGAACGAGCTCAAAGCGTTGCTCGGGAAAGCCGTGCAGGTGCCAGGTACCAAACTGGATTAACGCC
>CABUTH010000209.1 GCA_902494465.1 uncultured Collinsella sp. | reverse complement strand
CCCCATTTTTCAACACCTTTCCCCACCCCTTCCCCCACCCCGCCCCACCACTCCACCCACCATATATTGCAGAACATCCCCAAGCATATGTTCGAAAACACAATATGTTGTGTTTACAGCAACGGCGGGATGCCACCTGTGGCACCCCGCCTTTCACCCTCAACCTTCAAGTTGACCTTGAGGCGATTTTTGCGTCCCTTTACATGCCGTTCACATCGCCCCCAAACTCCCCCACCCAAGGTACATTCGGTCCACCACCGCGACGACAAGTGACGAAAAATGGGACGGGCCCCAGATTGCCCATGCGCGCAAAAGTGCGTCTCGGCAATCTGGGGCCCGCCCCATTTAATATTTATAAATATACAGGTCAGCGAGGTGCTAGCGATGTGCTAGCGGATGCGCCGCCAGATAGACCTCGGTCAGTTGCGTTCGGTCGACATGCGTGTAGACCTGCGTGGTCGAAATATCGGCATGGCCCAAAATCTCCTGCAGCACACGCAGGTCGGCACCGCCCGCGAGCATGTGGGTGGCAAAGGAGTGGCGCAAGGTATGGGGATGGAGCCCCACCAGCCCCACCTGACGCCCATACCGCTCGCATATCGCATGCACGGCCTGGCGCGACAGGCGACGTCCGTTCTTATTTAAAAAAACCGCCGAGGTCTCGGTTCCGCGGGCATGGGCCGCCAAGCGAGAACGCCCCTCAGTTACATAGAGCGTCAGAGCTCGCGCCGCACTTCCCACCAGCGGGGACAGGCGTTCCTTTGAGCCCTTACCGCGAACGAGCACAAAGCCATCGTCGATATGGATATCGCCCACATCGAGCCCCACCAACTCGCTCACACGCAAACCGCATCCGTAGAGCACTTCCAAGATGGCATGGTCGCGCAAGCCCATCTCGCCCTCGGGGAAATCTTGATCGAGCAGCGCCGAGACATCCTCCACTGATAGATACTCCGGCAAACGCTCAGCCTTTTTAGGAAGGCGCAACGCCGCCGTTGGATTTTGGGCCACAGCCCCATCGCGCACCAAAAAGGCATGCAGGCCCTTCACGGCCGCAAGCGCACGCTCCACCGAGGCATCGGAATAGCCCCCATCGCGACGGTCGGCGACAAAGCCCTCCACGACCTGACGAGTCACCTCTTCAAAAGACACAATACCCGCCCGCTCCAGATAGGCGCAGTACGTCGTCAGGTCACGACGATAGGCCGCAATCGTGTTGCGCGCCAAACCCCGCTCGACCGCGAGGTAATCGAGATACTCCCCCGCCGCCACGGCGAGCGACGAGGGAGTAGCTTCGGTATGTTCTTTGTTCGCCGGCACCCTTAGTCCGTAGCGAGGTTCATGGGCGTCACCTGCAGGCGATCGACACCCTCGTGCTGACCGATCGAGGCACGCACGAACTCTCGGAACAGCGGCTGCGGGTTGGTCGGGCGGCTCTTGAACTCGGGATGAGCCTGGGTTGCCACATACCACGGGTGCACGTCGCGCGGCAGCTCGACCATCTCGACCAGGCGCTCGTCGGGCGACAGGCCCGAGATAACCAAACCGGCGTCCTCGAGCTGGTCGCGGAAGGCGTTGTTGAACTCAAAGCGATGACGGTGACGCTCGTAGACGAGCTCCTCGCCATATGCCTCGCGAGCGAGGGTATCGGCGGCGAGCTTGCACGGATAGGCGCCCAGGCGCATGGTGCCGCCCTTCTCGGTCACGTCCTCCTGCGAGCTCATCAGATCGATGACACTATACGGGCCATCCGGATCGAACTCGGAGGAGCTGGCGCCGGCAAGGCCGACGACGTTGCGCGCAAATTCGCACACGGCCACCTGCATACCCAGGCAAATGCCCAGATACGGAATCTTGTGCTCACGGGCAAACTCGGCCGCGAGGATCTTGCCCTCCAGGGCGCGCTTGCCAAAGCCGCCGGGGACCAGGATGCCCGAGGCGTCGCCCAAAACCTCGGAGACATTCTGCTCGTCGAGGCTCTCGCCGTCGACCAGCTGGACGTCCACATGGCGATCGTAGAAGACGCCCGCATGGTGCAGGGCCTCGATAACCGACAGGTACGCATCGGGCAGCTGCGTGTACTTACCCACGACGGCAATCTTCACCTTGTCGGCGTGATGGTTGGCGTGATTCTGTTTGCGCAGGAACTCGTTCCACTCGCTCATGTCGCGCTCACGCGGGTCCAGACCCAGGCGCTCGCAAATGCGCAGGTCAAAGTCCTGCTCGGCAAGCAGCTGCGGAACATCGTAAATGCTCGCGCAGTCCTCGTTGGTAAAGACGCAATCGGTGTCGACGTCGCAGAAGCTTGCGATCTTTCCGCGGATAGCGTCATCGATATGGTGGTCGGAGCGCAGCACGATAATATCGGGCTGGATGCCAAAGCTGCGGAGCTCCTTGACGGAATGCTGTGTGGGCTTGGTCTTGACCTCGTGGGCGGCGGCGATATAGGGAACGAGCGACACGTGGATGTAGCAGACGTTCTCGGGGCCGGCCTCCTTGCGGTACTGACGGATGGCCTCGACAAACGGCTGGGACTCGATGTCGCCAATCGTGCCGCCCAGCTCGGTGATGACTACATCGGAGCCGGTCTGCTCCTCGATGCGGCGGAACTTGTCCTTAATGGCATTGGTGACGTGGGGAATCACCTGCACGGTACCGCCCAAAAAGTCGCCGCGACGCTCGCGGGCGATTAGGCTTTTGTAGATGGCACCGGTCGTAAAGTTGGAATCGCGGGTCAGGTTCTCATCAATAAAGCGCTCGTAATGACCCAGGTCCAGGTCGGACTCGTAACCGTCCTCGGTAACGAAGACCTCACCATGCTGGAAGGGGCTCATGGTACCGGGGTCGACGTTCAGATACGGGTCGGCCTTCTGCATCGTTACTTTGTAGCCACGCGACTTGAGCAGACGGCCCAGCGAGGCCGCGGTGATACCCTTGCCCAGGGACGAAACCACGCCACCGGTTACGAACACATGCTTGGTCATATTGAGTTACCTGCGCTTCCCGTAGAAGTTGTTTATCCACATCTTACGGGTCTTCATTGTAATACTCGCGCCGCGGACCGTTCGCAATTTTTCTCGCGTGCGATTGCATTTCTCAATCTTGAAACAAAACGCCGCCCGCTTTCCCAGGCGGCGTCGCTATGGCAAGGGTTACATGCTGCT